>NZ_JBHDVN010000001.1:0-285246 GCF_046635365.1 Acinetobacter sp. NIOH-H-8 | reverse complement strand
GCCCGGACTTAAATCCTATAGAAAAAATGTGGTCACGAGTAAAAATGATTCGCAATAAATTTAGAGTTAAAGATATTGATAAATTGTTTAAAGATTACTGTAATGATTTATTTAGTATTTAGCTATATTTAGCCCGTTATGGTGGAGAAGAATTTGCGATTCTACTTACTGATGTACCTGTCCAGGCAGCATTTCAATCTCTGGAAAAAGTCTTAATCAAGATTCGCGAACAGCAATTTGAACATTTAAATCGCACAGATGATAAATCCTATGTCACGGTCAGTATGGGCATTTCCTGGATGGATCAAACACATCCATATCCAGATATTCATGCACTGATGAAAGCGGCAGATGTACAGTTATATGCGGCTAAGCAGGCAGGGCGAGATCAACTTAAAATGACATAAAAAAGTTTTAATTTTAAAAAGCGTATTTATATAAATGATAATTTTCTTCATTTTCCGATTGAGGATTCGGTGAGAAAAATCCATTTTTTTGATAATAACTTAAAGCCGTTTGAGTCGATTGGACTTTAATTTTATGGATATTTTTACGCACTAAGGATTTGTGCATCTGATCAAAAAGCTGGGTGCCAAAGCCGAGTCGCTGGAAACGTGCAGCCACATAGTGCATCAGGATTTCTCCAGTGTCACTGACCAGCAAAAAGCCGACAATCTGATCATTCAAAATATACACCCAACAGTCGTTATAAAGCATTTCCACAATCAACTGGGCATGATTAAACTGTTCCAGCCAGCGCTGGATCACGCTGTCTTCACGTTGATGATCCAAAATACAGGATTGAATACTGTCGTGGATGACCTGAATTATTTGAGGTATATCTTGAATCTTCCCTTCACGAATCATAATTTTATTCATTTACTCGACCATAAAGAGGGACCTTTTATTTGAAGGAAAATGCTCAAAAAAACAAATACCAATCATGTAGCTTTTTGAGTGCATTTGCTAAAGAATCCAGAGTTGATGATCGATTCTGTAGTGATTTGTCTGATTTATTTATCTTGATCAATATTGGCCTTCTGGTTTAATTCTAATTTTTAACAAGATTCTAGATTTTCATTTCAAATTAAATACTGGGAAATAAGACTCAACCGAAGAAAAAATCCGAAAAGATCTAAAAAAAACCCCTCATGTTTGCTGTACAAAAAATAGACTTGTGTTAAGTTGAAAGAAGATCGCCAAATCAAGAATTGGCAGACCGTGATAAAAATAAAATTAACCACACGAGATGATCAATGATTCTTAAATTCCTGATTTTTTCATGTCTAGCCCTGATACTTTATGCGATGTGGTTTATCGGCATGAAAATCTATAAAACCCAGCGCTATGTAAAGAGTAAACGTGTCGAAAAAAAGGGTCCGATTTCCAGCAGTACTGAAGAGAGTCAACCTGAGTCTCAGGAAACCTTGCACGTGGTCGATGCCTATGAGCTGGAACTGTTTGATGACGTGGCGCAATTATTTTTCCAGCATCAGGTTCAGATTCAGGACCGCAATGAAGCAGAGCAGTTACAGCAGGAACTGCTCCGTAAGATGCCGATGCATACCGGTACACAAATCCGTCAGATGGATTTAGGCGAATGGTCAATTTTTTGGAATTTTTATGACCAGTCACTGGAGTATTATGTCGGCCGTTATGGAGTATTTTATGCCCATGTCGACCGTTTCGGCGAGGAACACCGTCAGGAAATCCGAACCAATGTTCAACAGGCACGTTATGCTTAAGTAGCTAAATGCTTAAATACTCTAGAGACTGAGATCAAGCTGCATATTTGAGTTGATGCAATTCGCTGAACTTGGCGAGCACTTCATCCCAGAGCTGTTCTGCGCCCTGACGGAAATAGCCCATATGTCCCATATGCTTGATTCCATAATCAGCTGCCTGAATATTGATATAATGCAACGGAGCCTGACGATAATGTTGCATAAAAGCCTGTCTGGATTCAGGTAAGGCCCAGGCATCATCAAGCGCGGCTACGGCATAAATAGGTGTTTTTACCGCGGCATAATGGGTATGCAGGTCTTTCAATTCAGGATCGGCAAAGAAATAGGTCGGATTTTTACACCATTTTCGCCACTGACGATAAACATCACGTGGCAAGTCAGCGCCCATATTTAAACGGCTCCATGGCAAATAGCCTGTCACTGCCACCATCGGTGGAAAAACAATATTCCAGATTACCTGAACCTTGATTCTTTCAGTTAAAGGCATATAACCATGCCAGCCAGCACCAGTGCCAAAGCAGTACATTGCTTCAATACGATCATGATATTTGCTTAATCCCAAAGCCTGTCCGCCATAGGAATGGCCAATCATATAAATATCCAGACCGGTTTGGCTGAGATAATCAATCGCAGCGCTGAGATCATATTGTCCCCAGTCCAGATAGGACATCTTAAAATTCTTTAACCGTTTAGGTGCAGAATCAGCCACCCCGCGATAATCAAAAGTCAGTACCTGAAAACCTGCATGTGCTGCATAATCGGCAAAGCGCCGGTAAAAAGCTTGGGGAACACCTGTCGCACAGGCGATGACAATATTGGCTTTGGCATATTCACTGCGGTAAAGCTTGCCGGTTAAGGTATAGCCATCTTCTGCCAGAAACTGCACGGTTTCAACCTGAACTTTTCCTTGTTGCATACTGGATATCCTTATACGTGGATTGAATCAGGGGAGGTGAATCTATATTATTTTTAATCTGATCTAAGCCATGATGTCAAAACTCACGAGTCGTAAATGACATCTATGCTTACCTATATGGCATGTAATCGCCTCATACAAAAGGAAGGGCTGCCTCATGCTGATTGATTTTCATCAGGCACAATTACAGAAATTTATGGCTTTAGCGACTCAGGTTGAAGCTGAACCGGAACACTATTTACAGTTTGATTCCGTTTCTGATTTTTATAAGGCCAGCTGGTTAAAGAAATTTCCTGCGGGTACGGTCTGGTATGCTTCCGGCCTAGATGATGGGGCAGAAGAATTTCATGCGGTCATTGAGTATCGTGAAGTTCAGCTTTTACTCAGCTGTGGACCCTGTATATCTGCAAAAATTGCCTGGAAACATTGACCTCAATGCCAATTTTTCTCAATAAAAAAATAATGACAGCCGATGTAAAATTGACTTAAATAGCTTATCTTCTCTGTCAGATGATTCATTTGACTTAATTTGAGTCCATAACCCCTAATAAAAATAAGGAAAATAGATATGGCCCACCAGTTTACCGTAAATGCAATTATTCGCGGTGTTTCGATTGATGAGTTTAAACGTCTGGCAAATGACATCAGTTTGCATGAAGCGGTTTGTCATCGGATCCCTGCTCAAAATATGGAAATTCTGGTTTCAGAAAAGCAGGGACACCTGTATACCCTGAAACGTGCCTACAATCTGGATGTCAAAATCCCAGATATTGCCAAAAAACTGCTAAAAGATGCATTTCGCTTGCAACGTACCGATGTCAGCAATTTAGAAGAAATGACTTCTGTTGTGGAACTAGGTGCCAATCTGCCAATTGAAGCCAAATGTCAGCGTGCCGTTACAGGTGATGAACAGCAGATCCAGTTCCAGTTAAACTGGACGGTGAATGTGAAAGTGCCTTTGGTCGGTGGCATGCTGGAAAAACATGCCGAAGGTGAAATCCGTAAGTTCAGTGAAATCGAGATCAGCATCGTGGAAGATGAGCTACGCAAGAATCTGACAGCTTAAGCTCGTATTTTTACGATTAGAAAAAGAGCCTTTGAGTCAGGCTCTTTTTTATTTTAGGCTGTTTTTTCAAATTTGCTGCGGTAAAGCAGGGCAGTAAATAGCGTCACTAGACAAACGGTCCAGATATAGTACAGGGCACCAATATTGCTATATAGGCTCAACCATTGTACCAGTGGCAAGGTGATTCCACCTGCAATCGCATAGGCCAGATTATAGGAAAATGAAATTCCGCTGAAACGGATTTGTGCCGGGAACATTTTCACCATGCTATAGGACACCATGCCCACGGTTCCTGAGCTTAGACCGAGCAACATGTAAAGCATGAACACCGTTGACGCTTCAACATGACCCAGACTGTGATAAAAAATCCCGGCCATTGCCGCGACAAAAATAGAGCCAAGTAAAATGACCTTGCCTGCACCGAAACGGTCAGCCAGTACACCAGCGATAATGCAGCCGAGCATTTGCATTAGGATTGCAGCACTTTGCATCTTGAATGCATCAGCACGTTCGAAGCCAAAACTGGCCACCAGTAAATTCGGCATCGCCAGAATTAACACTACTACACAGCCGGTCAGGAACCAGGTAAATAACATCCCAATGCCTACAGCAGTTTTGTGGCTTAATAGTACCTGTTTGACTGGTAATTCTTTCGCCAGTTCTTTTTTCGCCTGCATGGCTTTAAAGACTGGAGTTTCTTTCAAATAACTGCGCAGGTACAGTGCCACAAAACCGAAAATCCCACCCAGAATGAAAGGAACGCGCCAAGCCCAGTCTTTGATTTCCGCTTCAGTGAACTGAAGTGAAATAAATAGCGACATTAGGGCACCAAGTAGAATCCCGAGCGATAGGCCGGCAGTCAGCAAACCATTGGCAATCCCAATTCGGCGTTCTGGCACATGCTCTGACACAAAGGTCCAGGCAGCCGGAATTTCACCGCCAATCGCAATACCTTGAATAACACGCATCAATAGCAGCAGTAATGGTGCAGCATAACCAATACTTTCAAAGGTTGGCATGATCCCGATCATGAGGGTCGGTAGCGCCATCAGCAAGATGGATAGACTGAATAGACGTTTACGACCGATCAGATCCCCAAAATGTGCCATCACCACACCACCGAGTGGGCGGAAGAAATAGCCTGCGGCAAAGATGCCATAGGTATTCAGCATGGCCCAAAATGGACTCAGGGTACTTGGAAAGAACAGTTCGGAAATTAGTTTGGCGTAGAACACATAAATGACAAAATCATAGAATTCCAGTGCGCCACCTAGGGACGATAGTCCGAGGGTGCGTTTATCAGCACGGCTCAGATAGGGTTGTGCATTCATGTGGTCGTTCCATTATTTAATATCCATGACTTGATTGCTGATTTTAAAGAAGGGTTATTTTCTTGAATAATCAATCTTTCTTTGTTTAATCTAAACTAAAAGTTATTAAAATTTAAATGAATAAAATTATTTGGAATGTTTTGATTAATTATTTTCCTTTCAGGTGAAGTCTTTAAGGCAACCATAAGCTGGATTTCGACATATTACTTAAAACCCAGCTTATCTTTTTTAAGGATATTTATTCATTTTAGTATGATGTTCATTCTGTAATTTTCTCTCTAAGATAGAGTTAAATGAAAAAAATACAGGATAGCGCGATGACAAATACCTTGGCGGTGGCACAGCAAGGTGAGGCCATTTTAACCCTAATTGCCAGTCCGGTCACACAGGCTGAATTTGACAGTGACTGGTTGCGGCAATTTAACAGCGCCTTGATGGAGACCATGCAACAACGTCAGGGCGTGGGGATTGCAGCACCGCAAGTTTATGTGTCTAAACGCATTATTATTGTCGCGTCACGGCCGAATTTACGTTATCCAGATGCGCCGTATATGGAAGCCGTGACTATGATCAATCCGGAGATTATCAGTGCTTCTAATACGCAAGTCTTGGGTGAGGAAGGCTGTTTAAGTGTGCCCGAGCAAAGAGGGAGGGTAGCTCGAGCAGAAGAGGTTGAGGTGCGTTATTTTACGTTAGAGGGAAATGAAATGGTTCAAGTGTTCAAAGGCTTTCCGGCACGAATTGTACAGCACGAAATTGACCACCTGAATGGAATTCTATTTGTAGAGAAGCTTGCAGAAGCATAATTACTTGGTCTGAATTGCAGTGCCATAAGCAAAGACTTCAACCATACCGCCTTGCATGCCAAGTTCAGTCGTACTGAGGCGGATTCCCATAATCTGGTCAGCGCCCATTTTTTCTGCTTCCAGTTTTAACCGTACTATAGCTTCACGTCGTGCCCGTTCAACGACACTCTCATAACTGGTTAAACGGCCACCTAACATGTTTTGCACATTGGCAATCGCATATTTAAAGTAATCATGTGAAATGACCACATTGCTGCTGATCATATGGCCGGGGAATGTAGATTCGTTAAAACGGCTATTATTGACCCGGATATAAGCTAAACGCTGTTCCTGCTCATCCAGATATTGCAGATGCTTGCGCTCGTTATAGCGACCAAAACCGAAACCCACGCTGAACAGAATGGCAAAAATGACAATCTGTATAATCAATCCGTCCATGCATTAGTTCGCCTGTGGAAATGGATCAGGTAGTTTAGGTATGACCGGATCAACGATGACTGCAGTGCCATACACAAACAGTTCAGAAGCACCTTGGGCAATATTTGAGGTAGAAAAACGAATACCCACAATCGCATTGGCACCCATACTGCGGGCTTTTTCAATCATCCGGTTCATAGCTTCCTGACGGGATTCTTCCAGTAATTCGGTATAAGCGGTCAACTCACCACCGACAATATTTTTTAGACCGGCCAGAAAATCACGTCCAACATGCTTACTGCGCACAGTACTGCCATAGACCACATCGATTTGCTGGCGAATAGTATGTCCCGGTACAGATTCCAGATTGCTGAGTAACATTCATATCCCTAAATTAGAAAAAATACTTTGATTATTATTACACTAGGACTTACGCATTGACGGATTCAAAAAAGTATTAAAATGCTTTATAAAGTATCTGTGATCAGACGAATTAAACATGCTTCTACAGCAACTTGTACATTACCCATTTATATGGGCTTTCTCATGACAGAACCGAACTCTATTAGCTGCACACAACTTGCCGAGACTTATAATATCTCGCATGATAGTGTAAATCGTTTTCTAGAGCGTGAAGACTATACACCTCACGACCTATATCAAGAATCAATTCAACATATTGATAATAATAAACTTATAGTCAGTATTGATGATACTGTTTTAGATAAACCATATAGTCAACATATGGACTTGGTTAGCTATTTTTGGTCAGGCAAACACCACCGATCCGTCAAGGGTATTAATCTCATTACCTTGTATGCGACAGATCAAAATGGTCAAAATATTCCAATTAATTTCCGAATTTATGACAAATCTGAAAGTAAAACCAAGAATGATTACTTTATGGATATGTTAAGTGAAGTACTCAATTGGGGTGCAAAGATTCAATTTATTACAGGTGATAGTTGGTATTCATCGACTGGAAATCTAAAAACCATAAGAAAATATGGTATTCGATTTATGTTTGGTATCGACTGTAACCGTAAGGTTTCCCCAGACAAAGGACAATGGTTTCAACTGCGTTTATTGCCAGATTTCCATCAGGGTCAAGTGGTCTGGCTCAAAGATTTTGGCTTTGTACAATTATTTAAGACTCAGTTAAAAGAACAGCAGAGGTTTTATATTGTGCATCAAGATGAAGATGATTTATTGTCCTTTGAAGGTTTTCATGAATTACATTCAAGTCATTGGAAAATAGAGCAATATCACCGGGTGATTAAACAGGTTTGTCATATTGAAAAGTTTCAAGTAAGACGATCTAAACTGATTTTAAATCATATTTTTTCAGCCTTGATGGCCTACGTTGAGATACAAAAGAACCAGTTTGAGCGGATCTTTGAAAATATATATCGTTGGCAGAAGAAATTATTTAGACCAATTATCAAAAACTTCATTGATAACTTTATTCTCGATAAAAATCATCTGCTACCACAGAGAATCTATAAATAATAGTGCGTAAGTCCTATACACTTAAAATAGATAGTTTAGTCATTATAAATTTCTTCAGATGACTCAGGCAGCTGGGGTAAATACTTTGTTTGGATCACCCCTTGAGCTGACCAATAGGGAAGTTCAAGTTCAGTAATACCTTCTGCATAAGAAGCCAATTCATACAATGGATAGACAAATACAATTCCATTGGCATTGAAATAGAAATTATCACTTACTTCAAATGCATTTTGCTCAATATGATGTTGTTCAAGCCACTCACGATTATGTTCGTAAAGTTCAGTTTTGAGTTTTTCTTTGCTTGCAGGTGCCAAAATATCATTCAGGCTTAAACGCTGCTTGGTATTGAGATCAAAAATAACGTAGTCACTATGATGCATACCATGTGCAGCGCCTGCTGGGTAATATTCGGAAAAGTATGTAAAGTTTGCGATATTGTAATGCTAACCGATATAACGTACAGCAGTGGTACTGTAGTTGGTTGATGGTATTTCAGGATCAAGAGTGACCTCTACAGCAGGTGATTTGTCGAAAGCTTCAGCATGGTCTTTTTGTAAACGCTCCAAAAAATATTGGTTTAACCAATTTACATTCGTTTTCACTGTTTGCAGATGATATTTAGTGCAACTGGCAAACTCATCCTCACTGGCTGGATGGCATACTTCATTTTTACTGAGCTGTACACGTTCAGTTTTAGCCTTAATCAACGGTAAGCTTTCTTTTTCAGCGACGGTTTCCGCTGTTGGTTCAGGTTTTGAATCTACTGTATTTTTTTGTTGGCATGCGGTTAAGAAAATTGAACTTACCAAGGCAGATAACAATATTTTTTTCATCGATTTACATTTTATAAAGTGTTAAGTCTCATCCAATTGAGTATACAGATTTCTTGATTCAATAAAATATATCGGCTATTGGACCAACGTATAAAAAAAGCCCACCGAAGTGAGCTTTTCTGAAAAAGAGATTAAGCTTATTTTGCCTGTTCGGCACGACGCTGTTCGGTCACAGACGGGCGATACGGTACGGTGTCTGAAGTGTTAACTTTCAAACCACCACCAAGACTCTTGTACAGCTCAACCTGGCTGTTCAGATTCGCCTGTTCAAGTAATAACAAACCTTGTTCTGCTGCATATGAAGCACGTTGTGCATCCAGTACAGTCAGATAGCTGTCAATACCGGCACGGAAACGTGCTAGAGACAGGCGGTAAGTCGTGTTGGTCGCATCAACCAGACGGCGTTGAGCAGCAATACGGTCACCAATATTCTGACGTACCGCCAGGGCATCATTCACTTCACGGAATGCAGTTTGAATGGATTTTTCATAATCTGACAGCGCAATTTGCTGATCTGTTTCAGAAATACGAATATTGGCCTGACGTGTACCCCAATCGAAAATTGGAATATCCAGACTTGGGCCTACAGACCACGCAAAACTGCCAGATTTGAACAGATCACCCAGATCCGCAGATGCAAAACCTGCAGAACCCGTCAGACTGATGGTTGGGTACAGACGTGCACGGGCAGCCCCAATATTGGCACCTGCCGCAGACAGACGGTATTCAGCTGCACGTACATCCGGACGGTTAATCAGCAGGTCACTTGGTAAGCCTGCACCTAGGGCCGCATTAGAGGTAATGCGGGTAACACGTTGTGCCGGTAACAGGTTGGCCGGTACGGGTTGACCTACAAGTAGATTTAGCAGGTTTTGTGCCTGAGCCACCTGGGTGCGATAGTTGGCAACATCATTACGTGCAGTTTCAACAGAAATCTGTGCCTGACGTACTGGAAGTTCGCTATCGATCCCCACATCAAAACGTTTCTTGTTTAGGTTATAGGATTCAAGCTGGGCTTTCAGTGTTTGCTCAGCCAGTGCCAGATTGGCATTGGCAAATGAGTAACTGAGCCATGCTTGGGCTACCTGACCGATCAGGGAAATCTGAGTCGCATCACGCGCACTTTGAGTCGCCAGATAAGTATCTAAAGCATTGTCACGCAAGCTACGCACACGACCCCAGAAATCTAGCTCAAATGCAGTTACGCCTAGACCGACATTATAAGTCGTCACAGCGCCACGGCTTTGCGGGTTGTTACTGCCAGTATCCTGACGTAACACGCTGCCGCTCGCACCAATGGTTGGCAGACGGTCATTTTCAGAAATCTGATAAGCCTGTTGGGCACGCTGAATGTTTAATGCGGCAGTACGCAAATCACGGTTATTGGTCAATGCCAAGTCCAGTACCTGTAACAGGCGCTGGTCAGCAAAGAATTCTTTATAACCCTGTTCTGCTACAGAAGTACCTGAAGCATTGGTATAACTGCTTGGGATATTTGCCTCTGCAACGGGCTCTGGGCCACGCATGCTTTGACATGCAGTCAAAGCAAGCGCGAGGGCAGATACCGCAATGCTACGACCTGTAATAGACCATATATTTTGCATTACGACTAGTACTCCTGATTTTGTTGTTTTGGTTTGTATTTAAAGATACTTCGAATCCACACGTAGAATACAGGAATAAAGAAGATACCTAAAAGCGTCGAACTGATTACACCACCGAGGACACCGTAACCGACAGAGTGCTGGCTACCCGCACCGGCACCTGAAGCAAGTGCTAGTGGAAGTACACCAAAACCGAAGGCAAGGGTGGTCATGATAATTGGACGTAAACGCATTTTTGCCGCATGCAAGGTTGCATCAAACAACTCTTCGCCTTGTTCCTGCAGCTCTTTGGCGAATTCCACAATCAAGATTGCATTTTTCGCAGAAAGACCAATTACGGCGATAATCGCTACCTGGAAGTAGATGTTATTCGACAGGTTCGGGTCTTTAAACAGAATCATACCGCCAAAGGTCAATAGTAATGCACCCACGATACCTAGTGGTACAACCAAAAGAACCGAGAATGGAATTGACCAGCTTTCATACAATGCAGCCAGACACAGGAACACGATCAACAGTGAAAGCGCGTACAAGAAGGGTGCTTGTGCGCCAGACTCACGTTCTTCCAGAGACAGACCAGTCCATTCATAGTCGAAACCTTGCATGCCCATTTCAGGAAGCTTGGCAATGATTTCTTCCATTGCGCGCATTGCATCACCTGAGCTCACACCCGGTGCTGGTGTACCCTGAATGTTCATCGCAGATACGCCGTTATAGCGTTCCAGACGAGGCGAACCATAGGTCCATTCGCCGGTTGCGAATGCCGAGAACGGAACCATTTCGCCACGGTTGTTACGAACATACCACTGGTTCAGGTCTTCCGGCATCATACGAGAGCTGGCTTCACCCTGAACGTACACTTTTTTCACACGACCACGGTCAAGGAAGTCGTTAATGTACGAACCACCCCACGCCATGCTCATGGTGCTGTTAATTTCAGAAATGCTGACACCTAAAGCACCGGCTTGTGCATGATCGACAATCACACGGTACTGCGGGTTATCTTCCTGACCATTTGGACGAACACCTGCAAGACGTTTGTCTTGTGCAGCCAGACCCAGAACAGTATTACGCGCTGCTAAAAGTTGCTCATGGCTTTGACCACTTGCTGCTTTTAACTGCATGTTAAAGCCGGCAGACACACCCAGTTCAGGCATTGCTGGCAATTGTAGCGGCATGATGTAAGACGCATCTTTCACAATCATGTTCAGTGCCATACCACGCTGGATAATTGCACCGACCTGTGATTCTGGTGTGGTACGTTCAGACCAGTCTTTTAGCTTGATAAATGCCAGACCAGCGTTTTGACCTACACCTGTGAATGAGAAACCAGCCACACTGAAGACAGATTGAACATGATCTTTCTCATTCTCCAGGAAGTAGCCAGTCATGGTGTTGATGACTTTATCGGTACGTTCCAGGGTTGCATTTGGTGGCAACTGTACTAGTGTCATCACGACACCTTGGTCTTCATCAGGTAAGAATGAAGAAGGCAGTTTCTGGAAGATCAGCACAATAATCCCGATCACCACCGCATAGATGATACCGGAGAAAATCTTGTGGTGTGTCATACGATTGACGCCGCCCTGATATTTCACAGAAACACGGTCAAAGCTATGGTTAAACCAGCGGAAGAAACGTGCAGCCGGATTGTTACTTTGCGGCTTGTTCGGATCATGCTGTTTCAGAATGGTCGCACACAGGGCAGGGGTAAAGGTTAAGGCCACCACCAGCGACAGTACCATTGCTGTGACCAGCGTGATTGAGAACTGGCGATAGATAACCCCTGTAGAACCACCAAAGAATGCCATTGGTACGAATACTGCAGACAGTACAGAGGTAATACCGATCAGCGCACCAGAGATCTGTTTCATCGACTTTTCAGTCGCCGACACAGGATCAAGATGCTCTTCAGCCATGACACGTTCAACGTTTTCAACCACAACGATCGCATCATCGACCAGCAGACCAATCGCCAGTACCATCGCAAACATGGTCAAGGTGTTGATCGAGAAGCCGAAGATATTAATGATTGCAAAAGTACCTAATACAACCACTGGAACGGCCATGGTTGGAATAATCGTTGCACGCCAGTTCTGCAAGAACAGGAACATTACGATGAAGACCAGAATGACTGCTTCAATGAGAGTATGAACCACCGATTCAATCGATAACTGAATGAATGGTGTGGTATCAAATGCCAGTGTATCCACCATCCCTTGAGGATAGTTAGGACGTAACTGTTTTAAACGTTCTTCAACTGCTTCAGCGGTATCCAGTGCATTGGCACCGGTTGCAAGTTTAATCGCAACACCGCCAGCCGGTTTACCATTAAATTTAGAATCAAACTGGTAGTTGTCTGCACCAAGTTCTACACGTGCGACATCGCCCAGACGGACTTGAGCACCTGAAGTGGTATTTTTCAGGAAGATGTTTTCGAACTGTTCAGGTGTTTGCAGCAGGCTTTGCGCATTCACTGTCGCATTCAGTACCTGCCCTTCAATTTGTGGCGCACCACCTAATTGACCGACAGCCACCTGAGCGTTCTGGGTACGGATTGCCTGAGCCACATCACTTGGAGTCACTTGCAGACTAGCCATTTTGGCTGGATCCAGCCAGATACGCATTGCATAAGAACCACCAAAGACCTGAACTTCACCAACCCCGGCCACACGGCTTAAAGGTTCAGAAATGTTTGAGTTTACATAGTCTTTAATGTCATCTGCAGTCAGGCTGCCATCAGGAGAATAGAAAGCTAATACCTGAAGGAAGCTGGCACCAGATTTGGTCACACGTACACCTTGACGTTGTACATCATCCGGTAAAAGTGCAGTCGCTGACTGTAATTTGTTTTGTACTTGAACCTGTGCAATATCAGGATCGACACCTTGTTCAAAGTTTAAGGCGATGGATGCCTGACCGTTACCGGCACTGTTCGAGGAAATATAACGCAAGCCATCCAGACCGTTCATCTGCTGCTCGATGATCTGCGTTACTGTATTTTCTACAGTCGCTGCAGATGCACCCGGATAAGTCGCAGAAATGGTGACTGTTGGTGGCGCGATCGTCGGATACTGAGCAATTGGCATTTTGCTGATGGTTAAAATACCCGCCAGCATAATTACCAATGCAATCACCCATGCAAAAATCGGGCGATGGATAAAGAATTTAGCCATGAACCATTACTCCTTATGCATTTGCAGCAGGTTTTTGTTCAGGTTGTTTCTTTGCATCATCTGCCTTTTTTGCATCTGCTGCAGGTTGTTGCGCAGCAGGAGCAGCACCTTGTGGGGCAGCTGCTTGAGGTTGATAAGGTTTAGGCACCACTTGCTGTTCAGGTTTTACCTTGGCAATACCATCAACAATCACTTTATCACCCGAATTTAGACCTTCGGTTACGATCCAGTTACTACCTTGAGTACCGACTGTCGTTACTGGACGTGGAGTTACTTTATTGTCAGCACCCACCAGCATCGCCATGGCCTGACCAGTAGGCGTACGGGTTAACGCCGCTTGTGGAATCAGGAAAGCATTTGGAATTTCGCCTTGCACGATTTGTGCTGTGGCAAACATACCTGGCAGAAGTAAATGGTTTTTGTTCGGGAATACTGCACGTAAAGTCACAGTACCTGTTTCAGGGTTCACGCTGGCATCCGAGAATGCAAGACGGCCTTCGACAGGGTAGATGCTGCCATCTTCAAGCTTTAACTTCACTTTGGTGTTGTTTGAGCTGTTGAGGTTGCCTTTGCTTAGCTGTTGACGCAGGCGTAGCAGTTCAGCACTTGACTGGTTGATATCTACATAGATTGGATCTAGACGCTGAATCGTAACCAGTGGTTCTGTCTGATTTGCAGTCACTAACGCACCCGCCGTAATCGAAGAACGGTTGGTTTGACCAGAAATCGGTGCACGTACGGTTGAATAGCCCAGGTTGATTTCAGCATTACGTAAAGTTGCACGGTTCGCATTCAAATCAGCTTCAGCCAGTTTGACCTGTGCTGCGATGTCATCGTATTCCTGTTTAGAAATGGCATTGGTACCGACCAGTTGACGGTAACGACCTTCTTTAACACGCAATACACCTAAATTCGCTTCAGCACGGGCAATCGCAGCACGAGCATTATCAACAGTAGTACGGTTAGTGCTTGAATCGATTTCATAAAGCGCCTGACCTTCACGGACATAGCTACCTTCAGTGAATAAGCGTTTAAGCACCACACCACTAGCCTGTGGACGTACTTCAGAAATCTCAAATGCTGTTGTACGACCTGAGAGCTCTACAGACTGCTCGACACTTTGTGGCTGTGCAACAAGAATACCGACTTCAGTCGGTGGCATTTGCTGCTGAGCACCAGCTTGCTGGCCCTCTTTAGGATCTTTGCTACAACCAACAAGTGCAAGACTTGTTGCTAATGCGCAAGCAGTCAGGGCGGGAGCCCAAAGCTTTGCAGACATCATTGTTCCACCTCAATTGGATTCTTATCTAAATTTTTTTATTTGTGAGCCGTGCAATATCTGATCCAGACCATATACCACAACGAAATCCAAATAAAACTTATACTCCAGCCGGATATGACATCTGAAGGAAAATGTACGCCTAGATAAACTCTTGAAACACCCATAATCAGCATCCATGCACCTGCACCCATCCAGATGATGGTATGTCGGGGATGTTGCCGATATATGAACATTGCCAGACAGCCGAGACAGGCTGCATAGACGCTATGAGCACTCGGGAAGGAGCTTCCATAGCTTTCAACCAGATGAAAAGACTCTGCTGGTCGAGGTCGGGCAATACTGAATTTTAAAAGCCAGCCTAGGAGAATTCCTCCGATAATTCCGATACATATAAAAATTACGCTTGCATACTTTTTATACCACAGTAGAAAAATACACCATAGTGTGGATAAAAATAATACAAATGGCATGCCACCTATCACTGATAAGGACTGATTAATTTGATTTAAAAATTCTGTGCGATAGCCGCTAATCCATTCTATTGCAAGCACATCTAACTGGCTTAAAGTTGCAATATCAAGAAATAACACACTGAAAATTAAAAATAAAATTCCGACAATAAGTAACAAGTAATGCATGCCAAAAATCCTTGTCCTTTTAACCGTTATTCAGCCGGTTAACTGTCTGCGCTAAAGTGTACTTGTCAGTACACTTTTTTTCAAGAGTGCGTATTTTATGCAAATTCCATTTTTTATTTATGGGATTTTGTACCTAAACGCCCAAATATTCTCGCAATTTTACAGTTTTGTGGATGTATGATTTTCGTCAATTTCAATGGTTTGCTTCGGCGGCCAGAAAAACTCACTTGGGCGAGTAAGAAAGTGGGTCATGACCAGTTTAGCGAGCGGTTTCCATTGTTCGAAACGCACCCGTCGTGCGCGTAATGCCACAATAATGGTCAGGCTGAAACTTACAAAAAGGTTAGTCAGACCAATCAGCAGAACACCCAGGAAAGAGATGATAATGAGTCCAATATCTGGACCATTAATATTGATCAGTCCTTGGATAAAGTTGGCAGATGCAAAGGCAATATGACGAATATCTAAAGGCAAGCCGAGAATGAAACCGATGGTCCCCATACTGCCCAGCATGATCCCAAAAATAAAATTACCCGCCAGTGCCCCTAAATTACGCTCAATATAGTCAGCAAATCGATGCAAACGTTCTTGTCCCATCAGTTGTGACAGGCGCACATGAGCTCTTAGACGAGGACCGACCTTCCGATACACTGCCATATTATCGAAATAACCGGCTAATAGGCCTGACAGGAATAAACATACTCCAGCCACTGCTGCATGAGGAATCGCTAAAGAAGTAAATGGATTCAGGTCATATAAGGTTTTGGCTGCTTTGGCATGTGTCATTAATGGCTCATGTAGGGCAAATTCCCACATCAGGGCAATCAGTGCTGCAACCGGAATTGCGATTGAAATATTCCCAAGAATCGCGACAAACTGGGTCCGAATGATATTCACAATCAGTGCAGCCAGTTCAGCAATCTGGGCGGTTTTTGAACCCTTACGCTGTTGTACGGTAGAAGCGAGTGCAGCTGCGGTCATGGCCGGCTGTTTGGTTGCAACGGTAAAATGCAGCACATGAATGAGCATAAAACCGAGCGAATAGTTCATGCTATAGCTAAAGGCTTGCATTAAAGGTGCCATGGTGACACGCGCCATCAAGACTTTCAGCGAGGCCATAAAGGCAATGATGATACCTGCACCGGCTGCCGATTTGTACATGGCCAAAAAGCCTTGCTTGTCGGTACTTACGTAATGTTCACCAGTCTTACTGGCATTTTCAGTTACCTGTAAAGCCAGGAGTTCACTATTGGTAGTCAGTAAGGCACGCACACTGCGTTCGCTATAAATCGCTTCGGTAATATCTGCGATAAACAGACCAATGGACTGATAACGCAGATCATCGTCATCCAGCACCATATTCAACAGGATTTCAATCCGTTCCAGACACTGTTCCAGCAAGGCCAGCATATAGGTCAGGCTGACACTGACCCCAATCCGTTTGGTAGAGCGGCGAATTTTGGCGACAACATCGTGACACTGCTCCAGCATGACCAGAGCTTGAGAAGCATCTGGCGGCGTAATCGCATCTACCAGTTCTACAGTGTTATAGCGTTTTTTATATTCCTGGATAAATTCAATAATCTCACGGTTTTGCACCAGAAAAGGTGATTCATATTCCATGAGCTCAGGCTGGGCATTAATAAATTCAGGATGCAGGCCGATCCCACTCACCCGGTAGGACAGAATCGTTAGTGCTTTAATGATCTGATCTTTGATTCGGGTTTTTTCTACCTGATTGGAATGACCCTGATTTACAACAGCAAAAAGTCGCTGCCAATCCGCTTCATCAAAATAATCCAGCCAGTATTTATCGGTACGCAAATAGAAAATCTTGCGGAACAATTCCTGAAGCTTTAAATGATCTGGAATCACCGGCAGGATATGCGCCCCGATCCGCTGATTCAGCTGGTTCCAGAAACCATCCAGAGAAAGAATCCCGGTATCGGAAAACAGACTGGCTTGTTTATAGCGGTTGATAATTCTTAAAGTGAAACTTTGTAAGGTTAAGACTGCATTGGGAGTGAGCAGTAAAGCCCGGATAAAGGCATTAAATTTTGTTTCGATTTCTTCTGTATTTCTGCTGTCTTCTGGGCGTATACGTTCTACAAGTTGGATGAGCAGATTCTCATCCAGCACCGCTTGTGGTTGTTCAAGCTGATGCTGCATGCTTTGAAAAATATCAAGAAAATTAATATGCATAGGCGAGATAAGCGGCTATTGAATCCGGTGAAGAGCCAGTTTGGCCAGATTAACGAGGGCCTGACGATACTCTGAATCGGGTAGTGCATTCAAGGCTTGAATTGCAATTTCTGTTTCTTCGGTTGCACGCTGGCGGCAATAATCCAAGGCGCCAGAATCATTTACAATCTTGATGACTTCTGCCAAATGATCTGTTCCGCCCGTTGCAATACTGCGACGGATAATTTCATGCGATTCCCCAGTTGTATTCTTCATGGCAGCAATCAATGGCAGGGTAGGTTTACCTTCCATCAGGTCATCACCGATGTTTTTACCTAGGGTTTCAGCATCAGATGTATAGTCCAGAATGTCATCAATAATCTGGAAGGCATTACCGAAGTGACCAGCGAATTTACGTAATGGTTCGCGGAATTCAGTCTTGTCGGAAAGAATAGCGGCACCTTCGGTCGCCAACTCAAACAGGCGAGAAGTCTTGCCATGAATAATACTTAAATAAGTTTCTTCTGAGGTTTCTGGCTGATGTTGCGACTGTAGTTGCAGAACTTCGCCTTCGGCAATTTCGCAGGTACCCGTAGAGAAGTCTTTGAGCAGGGTCATATTGTTAAGGTCGACCAGTAAATCAAAGGCACGCGAAATCAGGAAGTCACCCACTAGCACAGCTGTCTGATTGTTCCAGGTGGCATTGGCAGTTGGACGGCCACGACGCAAACCTGACTCATCGACGACATCATCATGAACTAGAGTTGCCGTATGCAACATTTCGATAATGGCTGCCAGTTTGCGATGCTGTTCCAGTTCCACGGCACCACAGGCTTTTGCTGCCAACAGGCACATAATTGGGCGCATACGCTTGCCGCCAGCTTCAACCACATGCTTGCTGACCGCCATCACCAGCGCTACTTTTGAGGTAATTCCTTCGTTAATGAATGTGTCCATCGCAGCAAAGTCGTTAGCAACAGGAGCGAGAATATCTTGCTTAAAGTCGATGGCCATGTGAAAGAAAACCTCTAGTTTGGTAAATCGCAGCGGGTAGTTTAACAATTTATAACATGAGTGAAAGCTAAGAAAAGCACAAACTCCACTAAAAATCAGCTTTTTATAGCACTTCTTTGAGTTTAGCCTAAATTTTGACATTTAAAAAATGAACAATATCTTTCCGCTAAAGTTTTTTTCTAAACATTCTCAGGCAGCCGGAAAACTCGGAATTGAGTATCCTTTTTTTGGCCATTATATCCAATATTAATCTTTGATTTTGAATGAATAATTTAATGATTTATAGGCTTTATAATGGAGTTCATGATTATTTCCTTAAAATGGCTTGTTGTTTCTTATAATATCCCTTAAAATCTTTGCCCTTGTATAACCCCCAGTGGCGCGCGTTTTAAGATCGATATATTCCTTTATCGGCACGTCGACACGGGCATGTTTGGAGTACATTATGTACGCAGTAATCCAAAGCGGTGGTAAACAGCACCGTGTAGTTGAGGGTGAAACCCTTAAAGTTGAATTATTGAAAGCTGAAACTGGTTCAACAATTACGTTTGATGACGTACTTATGCTTGTAAACAGTGATAGCATTCAAATCGGTGCTCCAGTTGTAGCTGGCGCTAAAGTAACTGCAGAAGTAGTTAGCCATGGTCGTCACGACAAAATCCGCATCATCAAAATGCGTCGTCGTAAGCACTACCGTAAACAACAAGGTCACCGTCAATGGTTCACTGAGTTGAAAATTACTGGTATCTCAGGCTAATTACTAGGAGTAAATAGACATGGCAACTAAAAAAGCCGGTGGTTCGACTAAGAACGGTCGTGATTCGAATCCTAAGATGTTAGGTGTTAAAGTTTACGGTGGCCAAACTGTAACTGCAGGTAACATCATCGTTCGTCAACGTGGTACTGAATTCCACGCTGGTCAAAACGTAGGTATGGGCCGTGACCATACATTATTTGCTACTGCTGATGGCGTAGTAAAATTCGAAGTGAAAGGTCAATTTGGCCGTCGCTACGTATCTGTTGAAGCATAATTTGCTGAAATAGAAAAAAAACCCACAGTTTCTGTGGGTTTTTTTATGCATGAAGATTTATCGGCTTATAAAGCTGTGACAGCGAATGTAAATATCACTATTGAATCTTCATCATGATGAATAAAAACAGGAATTCTGCATTAATAACAATACAAAACTTCTTATTTTCTATCATCTTAGTTCGAGAAATTGGTTTAAGATGAGTCATTAGATAAATAGCAATATGCAAATACAAAAAGGTGAGATTATGAGTATGCTTCGTAAAACTGTATGTGCCATAACAATCGGTACGGCGACACTGGCACCTGTCATGAGCACGACTGTATTTGCCGCAACTGCAGCGACGGAGCAGCAAGCTACTGCGAATCTGGTGAAACAGCTCAGCAATATCCGTAGCTTAACTGCAAATTTTGAACAAACGACTAAAGTCACGAATCCGAAAGCGACCCAGAAAAAAGGCTTAACCGCCCAGCACATGAACCAGACCTTTAAAGGTGTGATGAAAGTGGCGCGTCCGGGTAAATTCTACTGGGAAACTTCTAGCCCGTCGAAACAGACCATTGCTACTACAGGTAAAACCGTATGGATCTATGATCCAGACTTGCAGCAAGCAGTGCGTCAGAGTCTAGACGACCAGGTGGCAAATACACCGGCGTTATTATTGTCCGGCAATACCAGCCAGATTATGCAATCTTATCGCGTAACTCAGCCGAATAAAGCTAAAACCTATTACACGCTTTATCCGAAAAATACCGATGGGGTGTTTGAAAGCCTGACTATTAGTTTTGGTGCGAACAAAGCGCCTAGCTTGATGATTTTGCAAGATTCCTTAGGTCAGACTACGAATATTAAATTTAGTAATGTAAAACTGAATACCACGATTCCGGCATCTACGTTTAACTTTACTCCGCCAAAGGGCACAGACATTATTGATCAGTAAGCATCAATACACCCTAAATAAAAAAGCAACCTCCGGGTTGCTTTTTTTGTTCCTGATCGGGATGGATTTGGAGTCATTACAAGGTTGGCGTATATCTAGAAGTTCGGGTGTTTTAGAATAAACAAAAGTTGAGTCAATGAAATTGCAAAATTTTAGGAGCTCAGGATGAAAATCACTTTATATAAAATAGGCTGGATCGGTTGTATCTTATGTTTGAATCTGGGGTTATTTGCCTGTCAGCCTCAAACCTCTTCAGTCACTACATCCGCGCAATCAGAAGACACGGGACAAATTCAGTCCAAAACAATTCCGGTTAAAGATGCTAATCAGGTCGTGTGTGAAATCGAAGGTTGTGTGCGTTTTGATTTGCAGACTGTAGATACCAATATCAGCTGGATTGATCAGTATTTTATGGAGCGGATCCAGCGTACTGAGCCGGTCGCTTTTAGCAAAGTGACCAGTAATAAAATTAAAGCAAAGGATGAGCCGAAATTTATTGATCAGCGTTCCATTCAGGTGAGTTACCTGAATCAGCATGCTCATCTAGCTACTTTTATCTTCAAAACTACTCATCAGCCTGAACGTGCCCAGTCACAATCTCATAGTGAATATGTCAATCTAGATATAAAACAGAAGAAACGTCTAGCTCTTCATCAGGTTGTGCGCGGTAATACAGATGAAAAACTGAAACAGGCTCTATATCAAGCAAATAAAGACTGGCTAGATCGCTATCAAATCACCCAGCAGAAATTAGCATTGAGCGACAATTATTATTTTGACGGTCAGGGCTTGGTACTGGTTTATCCGGCAGGTGAGTTGAGTAAGACGATCAGTGACATGGCAGAATTAAAAGTACCTTATACAGCATTAAGCGAGATCATCCGGCCCGAATATTTATCACTTTTGCCTCAAACAAGCCTTTAAATATTGTGCTAATAAACTCCAGCCGGTAGGTCAGTCACTGTATTTTTTGACGTTAAGAGCTTACACTATAGCCAGTTTTTTTCTTATCCAAAGATTGGCTATGATCGACCCGAAATTACTTAGAAATAATATTGAGGCTGTAAATTTAGCCTTGGCAAAACGTGGTGTTCAACTGAATGTTGAGGAGTGGGCATCATTAGAAGCTCGACGTAAAGAGATTCAATCCAAAACTGAATCCTTGCAAGCTGAGCGTAATGCCGGTGCCAAGCAAGTGGGTCAGATCAAAAAAGCAGGTGGCGATGCCTCTGAAATTATGGCACGCATGTCTGCGATTGGTGATGAAATTAAGGCTGCTGAAGCTGCTCTGGCTGAACTGCAAGCTGAACTAGAAGAAAAATCACTGTCTATTCCAAACCTTCCAGATGAATCTGTACCTGAAGGTAAAGATGAAAATGACAATGTGGAAGTCCTGAAATGGGGTACACCACGCGAATTTGATTTTGAAATCAAAGACCATACTGACCTGGGCGAAATGATGGGCGGTCTGGAATTTGAAACTGCGACCAAACTGACCGGTTCACGTTTCAGCGTTCTGAAAGGTCCTTTAGCGCGTCTGCAACGTGCGATTACCCAGTTTATGCTGGATACGCATACCACTAAAAATGGCTATACCGAAGCCTATGTTCCTTATCTGGTAAATGCAGATTCTCTACGTGGTACTGGTCAATTACCAAAATTTGAAGAAGACCTGTTCAAGCTGCAAGGCGAGAAAGAATTCTACCTGATCCCTACGGCTGAAGTGCCTGTAACCAACTTCGTGCGTGATGAAATCATTGATGCTGACCGTCTGCCACTAAAATATGCAGCACATACCCCATGTTTCCGTAGTGAAGCCGGTTCTTATGGCCGTGATACCCGTGGTCTGATCCGTCAGCACCAGTTTGACAAAGTTGAGATGGTGCAGATTGTAAAACCTGAAGACTCTATGCAGGCACTGGAAGAGCTAACTGGTCATGCCGAAGGTATTTTGCAGGCATTAGGTCTGCCATACCGTAAAATCATTCTGTGTGGCGGTGATATGGGCTTTGGTGCATGCAAAACCTATGACCTTGAAGTCTGGGTGCCAAGTCAAAATACGTATCGTGAGATTTCATCTTGCTCAAATATGTGGGATTTCCAGGCACGCCGTATGAAAGCGCGTTACCGTGCTGACCAGAAAAAAACTGAATTCGTACATACGCTGAATGGTTCAGGTCTGGCTGTAGGTCGTACTTTACTGGCAGTGATGGAAAACTATCAACGTGCTGATGGTTCAATTGAGATCCCTGAAGTACTGCGTCCGTATATGGGTGGCGCAACTTACATCGACTAAATATCGGTGTATGCACCAAAATGTGCATGAAAATTGCTTAGACAGTCAGATTTAAAACTTTTTGAGGCATTTTGTGGATATCTTTCCAATCTCGTTAAAGTTGCAACAGCAACCTTGTCTGATTGTCGGTGGTGGACATATTGCATACCGTAAAGCGGTATTACTACATAAAGCAGGGGCAGTCATTTCGGTGATTGCACCTAAGATTGAAGCGAGTCTGCTTGAGATTGTTCAAGCGACCGCCGGTCAATATGTTCAGGCACCTTTCAATTCTGAAATTTCTCTACGTTCCTATCGTCTGGTGATTGCAGCGACCAATGATGCTGGAGTCAACCGTCAGGTGTTTGAAGACTGTGAAGCCGAAAATGTGCTGGTCAACAGTGTTGATGATCCGCCACATTGCCGTTTCATGGTTCCAGCAATTATCGACCGCTCACCACTGATTATTTCAGTAGCCAGTAACGGTACTTCACCGGTATTGTCTCGTCAGATCCGCACTCAGCTTGAAGCCACTATTCCGCATGGTATGGGTAAACTGGCTGAGTTCTCGGGTAAATGGCGTAGTGCAGTTAAAGCCAAGATCACTAATCCCGATGAACGCCGTATCTTCTGGGAAGATTTATACGCCAGCCCTTTGAAAGAACAGGTATTTAATGACAATCTGGCTGAAGCTGACCGTCTGATTGAACAAGCCTTAAATGAATGGCAAAAGCCAAAAGGTGAAGTTTATCTGGTCGGTGCTGGACCGGGTGATCCAGAGTTATTGACGCTAAAAGCCTTACGTTTGATGCAACAAGCCGATGTGGTGATCTATGACCGTTTGGTCTCTGCACCAATTATGGATCTCTGTCGCCGTGATGCAGAGAAGATCTATGTCGGTAAGGCGCGGTCTAATCATGCAGTGCCACAAGAAGGAATTAAT
This sequence comes from Acinetobacter sp. NIOH-H-8, assembly GCF_046635365.1. Classification (NCBI taxonomy): domain Bacteria; kingdom Pseudomonadati; phylum Pseudomonadota; class Gammaproteobacteria; order Moraxellales; family Moraxellaceae; genus Acinetobacter; species Acinetobacter sp. NIOH-H-8. The sequence continues at coordinate 261,539 of NZ_JBHDVN010000001.1, read as the reverse complement.
GCCTTACTGGTGAAATATGCCAGCGAAGGCAAGCGCGTTTGTCGTCTAAAAGGCGGTGATCCGTTTATCTTTGGTCGTGGCGGTGAAGAGATTGAAGAGCTGTTTGCTGCTGGCGTGGCCTTTCAGGTCGTGCCTGGCATTACTGCAGCTTCAGGCTGTTCAGCTTATGCTGGTATTCCGCTCACTCATCGTGATTATGCGCAAAGCGTGCGCTTCCTGACAGGTCATTTAAAAGAAGGTTCACCAGAGCTGCCTTGGAATGAACTGGTCTATGAAAACCAGACACTGGTACTGTATATGGGACTGGTTGGACTGGAAAAAATCTGTGCACAATTGATTGAGCATGGTCAGCGTCCAGATATGCCAGTAGCCCTAGTCTCAAAAGGCACCACACCAGAGCAAAAAGTCGTGGTGGGAACGCTCCAAGATATTGCATCGAAAGTGAATGAGCACCATATTCAGGCACCAACCTTGACCATTATTGGTGAAGTGGTGCGTTTACGTGAAAAATTGAAGTGGTCCTAAACGGCCACTAAACTCCCAAAAGTAGAGAAAAGCTGTGATCCATGTTGTTTTATATGAACCTGAAATTCCTGCCAATACAGGTAATATTATTCGCCTATGCGCAAATACGGGAGCACAGTTACATTTGGTCAAGCCACTTGGCTTTGAACTGGATGATAAAAAACTAAGACGTGCCGGTCTCGATTATCATGAATATGCCAATATGCAGATTTGGGAAAATATTGATGACTGTCTGGCCGATCTGGCTGCTAAGGGCGTAGGTGTAGATGCAGTTTATCCGCTGACCACCAAAGGTTTTGAAACCCCGCATACCTCAGATCTAAATCGTTCTGTAGCCTTGTTGATGGGACCAGAAACTCGTGGCTTGCCAGAGCATGTACGTATGATGTTCCCGAAAGAGCACTGGATTCGTCTGCCAATGGCAGAGAATTCACGCAGCTTAAACTTGTCTAATGCGACTGCTGTGATTGTCTATGAAGCATGGCGTCAGCAGGGTTTTAAACCGCTTTAAGTTTATCGTACCAATTTAAAAAGCTGCCTAAGGGCAGCTTTTTTATTTTATGTAACAGATGTGGGTACATATTAGGTCTTTCAGGTAATCTTGTAGATAAGCTCTTGAGAATGTAGAAAAAAGGAACAAGATGTGAAAAAAGGATGGATTCTAGCAGGCTGTAGTACGTTGTTGCTGGCCAGCATGATGACACAGGCTCAAGAAGCGCCACAGCAATCAGTATCATTACAAGATACAGTTCAGCCCATTACTCAGGAAGAAATCCGCCAAGGGCTGGCAGCGATGCAACAGCGCTTGAATAGCCGCATTGAGCAGTGGGGTAAAACCCTTAGCCGTGATGATTTCGAGTGGACTTGGCGTGGACGTCAGATGAAACCTGCCAAACGTCAGGAAGTTTGCGATATTTTTCAGGGCGTGGTGAATGAAATGTATCAAATGGCAGTGAAAAACAAGGCTCGGCTCAGTCCGGAAGATCAGAAACTATTATCCAATCGTGATCTGTTTATTGAAAAACTGGGCTTTCAAAATAACCGGGTAAATACCCAGATGGGCTTTGACTGCCGCTTGCAGTAGACTAAGTTCATTATCCAAGAAAATAAAAAAGGCGCATAAAGCGCCTTTTTTAGGTATGAACAATATCGATTATTCAAACTCGTTATGTTGTGGAGCAGGGTGCTTAAAGCCCTTGGTTTTATAACCCAGGTACAAAATACCGAACATCGCCCACCATAAACCGTATTTCAGTGCAGTTTCTTCAATTTCCAGCCACATCGCAAAGATGCTGATAAAACCAAGCATCGGGATGACCACAAAGCTGAAAATATCTTTCGCAGTTTTAGTACGGCCATCACGCAGTGCATAACGTGAAATTACTGACAGGTTCACGAATGTAAACGCAGTCAAGGCACCGAAGCTGATCATCGAAATCACGATATCCAGATCCATGAAGCCAGCAGTTAAGGCCACTGCACCTACAATCAGAATGTTGTAGTTTGGTGTATAGCTTTTCGGACTGATATGACCAAAGATTTTCTTGTTGATCACGCCATCACGGCCCATGACATACATCAGACGAGATACACCTGCATGAGCAGAGATACCAGACGCCATTACGGTAATGATCGCAAAAGTCAGAACATAAGACTGGAACAGTGAGCCGCCTACAAGAAGCAGAATTTCTGGCTGAGTTTCAGCAATATTCTTGAAGTAAGAACCCGGTGTAGAAGGAAAGTACAGCTGCATGAAATAAGTGCTGATAATGAAAATCACACCAGCGATTAAAGCAGTCAAGAAAATCGCTTTAGGCAAGGTGTTTTCAGTATCTTTGGTTTCTTCTGCCAGAGAGCTTAAAGAGTCAAAACCGGTGAATGAGAAGCACAGTAAGGTCGCACCAGTAATCAGGGCGCCTACCGAAGTCAGTTCATTCCAGAACGGTTCAAGACTCCAAAGCTGGTAACGCTGTTCAGCTGTAATCGGACCATCAGCATTGAAACCGGCCTGCAGTTTGGTAAAGACCATCCAGGTAAAGATACCGATCACCAGTAACTGTACCAGTACGATCAAACTGTTAAAGTTTGCCACGAAGCGTGCACCGCGCAGGTTTACCCCGGTCATGAAGGCGGTCAGCACGATTACCCAGACCCAGTGGTTCACATCAGGAAACAGTGCTTCAAGATAGATCACTGCCAGGATGATGTTCACCATTGGTGATAACAGATAATCCAGCCAGGAAGACCAGCCCACCATGAAGCCAATATTCGGGTGAATCGATTTTTGGGCATAGGTATAGGCCGAACCCGAAGAAGGGTAGCGGCGAATCATGTGACCATAGCTGATCGATGTAAACAAAATTGCAATTAGGGCAATGATGTAAGAAGTAGGAACATGCAAATGACTTTCTTCAGATACCAAACCAAAAGTATCAAATAAGGTCATTGGTTGAATGTAAGCTAAACCAATAATAATGATGTGCCAGAGCCCTAGCGTTTTTTGCAGTTTAGCTGCCGATTGAGTCCCAGAGAAATTTGTCAACGGCGTTATCCTCTTAATCGTTGATCAAGGATCAGTCATATTTAATAAGGATCGTTTGAGACGAACGATCCCCCCTACAATTTTCTATAAAAGCGCGCCAATCTACTTTAAAATTACGGCTTTTACTAGCTATTTTTTGAATTTAGGCCTGCACGAAATGTGCCATTCGAAGCAAAAAACGGCGATTTCCTGCAAGATAAAAGCCCGATGTCTAAAAAAACATCAGGCTTAAATTTTTCGCTATATTGGCTTATTTTTCAGTAATTACCAAGCCTTTTTTAAGATAGATTTCAAATCTTCCAAACTGGCTTCTTTTGGGTTGTAAATGATGGAACCATCATTTAATGCTTTTTCAGCAACTTCATCCAGCTGTGCTTCAGAAATCTTACCTGTTTCACTTAATGTGCGCGGTAATTTGGTCAAGCTATAGATTCGATCACGCATGGTTAAAATTGTAGCAATGGTCTTGTCTGCACGTAAGTGTGCTGGTGTTTGTGCATAGATGTCTGCACCCGCCAATGGCAGCAGCAGCTCGGCAATCTTGTCGCCATTCACTTCCTTGTTGTATTCCAGTACATAAGGCAGGAACAGATTCATACATAGGCCATGCGGCAAATGCGCGACTGCACCTAGAGCATGTCCAAGGGAGTGCACCAGACCCACCATTGAATTGGAGAAGGCAATTCCGGCCATGGTAGAGGCCTGAGCCAGCTCCAGACGACCTTGAGCATCAGTTGGGTTGTCGAGTACGTTAAACAGGTTGGCACTGACTTTTTTCACTGCAGCTGTGGCATAGGCATCGGAAATTGGATTGGCTGCCATACAGGTATAAGCTTCTACCGCATGAGTCATCGCATCCATGGCTGTCATGGCAGTTAGATGCGGTGGCAGGGTCTGAGTCATACGTGGATCCAGAATCGCTGCATGCGGCATCAGGTAGTAGGATGCAAATGGCATTTTCACATTCTTTTCAGTATCCGATACCACAGCAACCATCGTCACTTCAGAACCAGTTCCTGAAGTCGTAGGAATTACGAAAAATGGCTTCAGCGGTTTAGGCAGGTTATGCGCACCAGAATATTTGAGTAAGTCGTCACCACCTTCAGAGACCAAAATATTGGTCGCTTTTGAAGTATCAATCACTGAGCCACCACCCACGGCAATAATGGCATCGCAATCATGATCACGATAAAGCTGTGCTGCGCTGCGCACTGTACCTAAACTGGAGTCTGGCGGGACATCATCGAAAATCGCTGCAATTTTGGCATCGGCCGATTCAAAAGCAGCTTCAATCGGTGCCAGCAGGTTATTGGCACGTACACCTTTATCGGTAATGATCAATGGACGTTTGGCACCTAAAGTGGCCAATTCAAAAGGAATGTGTTCTAACGCGGCATGACCAGCAATTACTTTGACTGGGCAGAAAAATTCATAATAAGGTTTTGCCATGTTATACACTCCGTTTCAAATAAGATTGAGCGACTTTTAAGTAGATGCTGCTCGCTTCCATGATTTTATCTTTAAGTCCCAGATTATTCGGGTATTCTTTTACTGCCAGTTGCGCCACCATTTTCGGCAAGATCAGCGCTTCCATTTTGTTCAGGCAACGTACCAGACGGATCGCATAGGAAATATCACCATCGGCAATCATGCGGTCATTGGCAAAGGCCTGAGACGTGCTTTCCTGAAAGGAAAACACCAGAAAGGCATGATGCAGATGCTTAAAGGTAATGGTCAGGTCTGGCTTGATATTGCTTTCTTTGACCAGTTCCAGCTGATGTTGTTCCGTGACCCGGGCAACGAAGGCCGGGCCATGTGGAAAAACATTCATTGAAAGCCTAAAATTGGCGGGAAACTGGGCAACTTCCTGTTTGATTTCTGGGTCTACCTGACTTGCCATGACCAGGCCACGGCCAATGATATCCATCATCAGTTTGACATAGGCAAGCTGCAAAGCGGGTTTTACGGATTTTGTCGCAATCACGTGATGATCCCTATCTTGATATTATTGGTTTAGAGTAATTACTCTAATTTATTTATTGTTAAAATGCAAAGGCTTTATCTTTGCTCGACGTTCACCTGCTTAAAGTAACCGCTGCTGCTTAAAGTTTCAATAATTTCAACACACAAGTCATTAAACTTTGGCGGGTTGCTGACGAGGTCATTAATTCGCACCATTTCCAGGCCTGCATAGCCACACGGGTTGATGGTATGGAAACCAGTCAGGTCGCAATCAATATTTAAAGATAAGCCATGATAGCTACGGCCTTTACGGATTTTAAAGCCGAGAGAACCAATTTTACGTTCATTCACATAGACGCCCGGAGCATCGGGTTTGGCATAGGCTTCAATCTCATGCTTTTTAAGTAGTTCAATCATCAGGTTTTCGGCATAAGACACCAATGTACGGACATTCCAGCCCAGACGGTTCAGGTCAAACATAAAGTATGCGACGAGCTGACCAGGACCATGCCAAGTGACTTGACCACCACGGTCGGTTTGAATGACAGGAATATCAGTTGGAATCAGGATATGTTCCGGTTTACCGGCCTGACCTTGGGTCAGTACATCATGGTGCTGCAAAATCCATAACTCATCAGGCGTATTTTCATCACGGTTTTCCGTGAAGCTTTTCATTTCCAGAAAACGGTCTTCGTAGGGAGTCAGGTTATTATATTGACGGATAATCAGGGAGGGTTTTTGAACCGCAGCTGTCACAGTGTGCGTCCTTAGAAAATTAAATCATACTGCAAATAATTATAATGATTTCAGCAATAGATAGGGGAGAGATTCGTAGTAATTGTTGGTGAGCTAGTCACACACATAAAAAACACGCCCGAAAGCGTGTTTTTTAATTTGCCAAGGTTGGAGCAGAATAATCTTAAAGTGCAGTCTTGATTAGTGGGCAAGCTGCAAGATCAGCATATACGGCATGCACCTGTTCCAGTTCAAGGAAGCGTAGCTGAGCAGTGATCGAATGATATTTACCAGTACGGGATGGAGTGATGCTTACGCTATCACCATCAAAGTCAGGGAAATGCTTGGTAAAAATCTCAACGACTGCATCCAGCAGTTCTTCACCTGCCAGGCCAATGAGTTTGATTGGGTAATCCATTGGAAAAACCCAAAGATCTTCGCGGAGTTCACGAGATGGTGTACGGTCTAACATGTAGTCCCCCTATTCGAAACGCCTGCATAGCGCAGGCGTTTGGGTGTATTGCAATACAAAATGGAGACGAGAGATGAAATTTCAAGTCTCCAAAATTGTATTAAATCTTAATCATTTTCCAGGAATGAACGCAGGTGTTCAGAACGGGAAGGGTGACGTAACTTACGCAGTGCTTTCGCTTCAATCTGACGGATACGTTCACGGGTTACGTCGAACTGTTTGCCGACTTCTTCTAAAGTATGATCCGTTGGCATGTCGATACCGAAACGCATTTTCAGGACTTTCGCTTCACGTTCAGTCAGGTTTTCCAGTACTTCGCGAGTCGCTTCTTTCAGGCCTTCTGAAGTAGCAGCATCCACTGGTGAAGTGATGTTGCTGTCTTCAATGAAGTCACCCAAATGCGAATCTTCATCATCACCGATCGGTGTTTCCATCGAAATCGGTTCTTTAGCGATTTTCAGTACTTTACGAACCTTCACTTCGTCCATTTCCAGACGTTCGCCCAGTTCTTCCGGTGTCGGTTCACGGCCCATTTCCTGAAGCAATTGACGAGATACACGATTGATCTTGTTAATCGTTTCAATCATATGCACTGGAATACGAATGGTACGTGCCTGATCCGCGATTGAACGGGTGATCGCCTGACGAATCCACCAGGTGGCATAAGTCGAGAACTTGTAACCACGACGGTATTCAAACTTGTCTACGGCTTTCATCAGACCGATGTTACCTTCCTGAATCAGATCCAGGAACTGCAAGCCGCGGTTGGTGTATTTTTTCGCAATCGAAATTACCAGACGCAAGTTTGCTTCAACCATTTCTTTCTTGGCACGACGTGCTTTCGCTTCACCTACTGCCATACGTTTGGCAATGTCTTTGATGTCACGAACTTTAAGATCAAGGTCCTTTTCGATATCTGCAATTTTTTGCTGGAAGGCCAATACGTCAGGACGTACTTTTTCCAGATAAGCTTTCTGATCAGCAGGTGCTTTCGCAATCTGCTCATCTAACCAGGCTGGATTCGATTCCTGACCCGGGAAGGTTGTACGGAACTGGGTGCGGTCCATACGGCCACGACGCACGGCATAACGCATCACTTCACGTTCTGCACCACGGATCTGGTCATGTGTACCACGAATCATTTCAGAAATGATATCGAACAGACGCGGGGTGAACTTGAACATCATGAACACAGTTGCAAGCGCTTGAAGTGCTTCTTCTGCTTCTTTGCTGTTGCGGCCGTGTTTTTCCAGTACCGCTTTGGTATTTTTCCAGGCATCGGAAAGTTCGGCAAAACGAACTTTGGCAATTTCTGGATCTGGGCCTGAGTCACCTTCAGAATCGTCATCGCTATCAGACTCTTCATCTTCCTCGTCATCATCCAGTTTTACATCTTTGGTTGACTTGGTCGTTGCTTCTTCGTCTTCTTCGATTTCAGCGACTTCTTCCAGGACTTCTGGAATTTCTTCATCTGATTCAGGGTCTAAATAACCTGACAGAATGTCAGCAAGACGGCGTTCGCCAGCTTCATAATCTTTGTATTCTTGTAGTACAACTTCTACAGCATTCGGCCAGTAAGCAATAGAGTGAAGAACGTCTCGGATACCTTCTTCAATGCGTTTTGCAATGCTAATTTCGCCTTCACGCGTTAAAAGTTCAACGGTACCCATTTCACGCATGTACATACGTACAGGGTCAGTCGTACGACCTGGTTCGTTTTCTACAGATGCAAGTACAGCCGCAGCTTCTTCTTCTGCAACTTCATCAGCAGCTTCTGCAGTATCCTCGAACATTGCATCATCAGATTCAGGCGCACGATCATGGACAGGAATACCCACATCATTCAGCATTTGAATGATATCTTCAATCTGTTCGCTTTCTGTGATGGAGTCCGGGAGATGATCGTTAACCTCAGCGAAGGTTAAGTAACCTTGTTCTTTGCCTCGGCTAATCAGAGCCGCTACTTGAGAAGTAGGGGAAGTCATATCGCTCATCTTTGCTTACTCTTCGTTGAATCTGTGGCAGTGAAAAACCGTGCATGATAGCACAATTAACCTGAAATAGTTTTGGAATTGATCAGTCAAGCATGATTTTATAAATATGTTTGAATAACAATTGAATATCGATATTGGGTCTAAGTTTATCTTTTCAAGTGTATTTCCCAATCTAATTTTAGAAACGTCCCTCATCCATGGGATAAAAAGCGTTCACTATCTAACCAGCTAATAAATACACAATTATGCTGTAGAAAAACAAGAGCTAACTAGTATAAACATACAAAATATATAAATAAAACTTGACAAGTTTTTAAAGGCAAGATAAATAGCGCCTAGACCCATTTACATTTTTCACTACGAGGTAGTTTTAGTGTCTTCGACAGATTTTGAACTAGATGATAGCTACGGTGATGATGATGTTAATTTCGATGAGGCATCGAGTAAGCTAAGTGCGAAAGAGTCGTTGGAAAAACGTCGTCTGATTGATGATCTGCTCTCGCAACGCCGTCTGGAACGCGAACTCAAAGATTTTGATTATGACTTCGACGATGATGACGACTTTGACGACGAAGATTAACGAATTCAGATTTAGCATAGCCTGAATAAATGCTATGCTAATCCTTTCGGTTTTCTAAGTTTGGATGTTAAATGAGTGCTTTAGATTTAGACCTGTTGAGTGAATATCTGGATGGCGACCAAAATGAGTATGGTCTGGATTTTGCGGCAACTCATGGTTTTTTATGTGCTATCGCAGTAGGCCCGCAATTTGACAAATGGATGGATGAACTTTTTGAAGGCAACCAGAAAAAAGTGCCTGCAGAAATCATCAATCAGGTTAAAGCATGGTTAGAGTCAATCCGTCAAAGCTTGGCCAATGAAGAAGGGATCACTTTCCCATTTGAAATTGAAGAAGCAGATACCGAATCAAGTCTAGGTGACTGGAGTGTGGGCTTTGTAGATGCCATGTTCCTGAACGAAGAAGCCTGGTTTACAGAAGAATTTGAAGAACAGTTGGTCGATTTAACGCTGCCAATTATGGTATTCAGTGGCATCGATGAAGAAGATCCGCAAATGGAATCTTTCCGTCGCAATGGTCAGTTAATGGATGAGCTTGCAGAAGAGATTCCAGAAAACTTGAATGAATTATATCTGATGTACCACACACCAGAATAAGTCATGCCCCGCCATGAAAAAGCACCGTCAGGTGCTTTTTTTAGCTCAGGTGTTTTGTACAACGTTTGGACTAGTTAATTACCTAGTCTAAGGTTTATGATCGGCACCCGTACGCTTGCTCAAGCTATAACGCGCATAGCCATTATAGGCGATATGGAACAGCAAGGCATGTAAGGCAATACTTGCAGCCACCAGAAACGAATTTGGCCCGCGTCCTGTATAAGCCATCCTTCTATAGATTTCCTCCGTCTGTGGATGCAGCCAGATCACTATAAACAAAAAGATAAATCCAAAGGTCATGGCAATAATCGTGGAACCCCAGACCAGTCTGCTTTTCTCTTCCTGGGTGGATAGTCGGAGTTCTTTTTTCACAAAGTATCGGGCGCTGAGAAAGGCGGAGGCAATCAGGGCAGGAATCAACAGAATGGCGCCCAGATTGAATACATAGATGAGTATGCCCACTATTAAGACCAGAGTCAGATAAACGGTGGCAAAATATTTAAGATAATGCGACATCGTTTTAGCCTCCTTATGCTGGGGTCTCTTCAGGATGGGCGATTTTTACGTTGATGTCTACGGTATAAAACCCAGCCCACGATGATCACGACAATTGCAATAATCACATAACTGACCTGACTGAAGATTTTGTGCATCAATTCCTGATTTTCACCAAAATAAAAACCGACATAGGCCAGGAACGTGGTCCAGATAATAGTACCTAGTCCACTATAGAACATGAATTTCCAGAAAGGCATATGGCTCATGCCGGCCGGGATACTGATGAGGGAACGTACTGCCGGAACCATCCGGCCAAAGAATACAATCCGGTGTCCATACTGCTCGAACCATTCCAGAGATTTTTTCACGTCTTCAGATTTGATAAACAAGAATTTTCCATATCGGTCTATGAATCTGAAAATACTGTCGTGGTTAAATTTGTAGCCAACCCAATAGAGCAATGCCGCTGCCAATAACGAACCAATACTGCCTGCAATAATGACTCCAACCAGCAGTAATTCTCCCTGAGAAGCGGAATAGCCGGCAGAAGGCATAATAATTTCAGAGGGGATCGGGGGAAAGACATTGTCAAGAAACATGAGCAGGGCAATGCCCCAGTAGCCCAGCTGTTCCATGACAGAAATAATCCATTCAGTCAGATTCATAAAATTGGCAAAATAAAGAATACTGCTTGTATCCTAAGCAGTATTTTTAAGAGGGTAAAGTTAAGTTATATAAATGGCCAAGTGCGGATTAACTATGGGTTAAGGTATAAATGTAAACTTTACGTAAGCTGTAAGCCAGGCAAACTGGCAGAGCACTGAGCAGTAAATAATGTGCTACTGTAGCCTCAATATGGTAGCCGATAAACAGGGCAAGAATGGCACCAATGATAGTTCCCAAGATCACAATAAACAGATGTGATTCTGCTTCCAGCTCATCTGTCATTTGGGTAATACGTTCCAGTTTTGTATTTTGTTTAGGTTGGAATCTAACAATATTATCTGGATCCCGAGCAAGTAAATTGGCCATTTTGTTTTCCTTTTCATTTAAAAAATTAATTAATAATGAAAGACTTATGGTAACAAAGTAATGTGATATAAGACTATCAAGCTTAGCTGTAAAAATATGCTGTTCTTGGTAAGGGATTGGTAAGTTTTTTATTGCAGATGTAATGCTTATGTAAATAAAAAGCCCTCCGAAGAGGGCTTGGATATTTTTGGTTACAAAACTGGAGTTAGAGACGTTTACGTTTTGCAGCCAGAATTTGCGATTGACGCATACGGAAACCTTCTTTTTGTTTCTCGGTGGTTTTATCGATGCAGTACACACAAGATACGCCGTGTTCATAACTTGGCAGCGCTGCTTCTTCAGGTGTTAATGGCCAGCCACACGCATGACATTTGGTATTTTCACCTTCTTCCACACCATGTGTAACCGCAGTACGGCCATCAAATACGAAACATTCACCTTCCCACAGACTTTCTTCAGCTGGGGTTTCTTCCAGGTATTTCAGAATACCGCCTTTCAGGTGATATACCTCTTTAAAGCCTTCCTGAAGCAATAAAGAAGTTGATTTTTCACAGCGAATACCACCGGTACAGAACATGGCAATTTTCTTGTCCTTGTGCTGTTCCAGATTCTTTTTCACGTATTCAGGGAATTCACGGAAAGTTTCAGTTTTCGGATCGATTGCGCCTTTAAAGGTACCGGCTTTATATTCGTAATCATTACGGGTATCCACCAGAATCACATCATCACGTGCAATCAGCTCATTCCATTCTTTAGGATCAAGATAATGGCCAACCAGATCACGTGGCTTAACCGGCACACCTAAAGTCACGATTTCTTTTTTCAGCTTGATCTTCATTTTACGGAATGGTTTGTCAGAGCTATGCGACTCTTTATATTCCATTTCGTTGAAGCCTTCATCCAGCAGGAACTGGTGTACTTTATCGATGGCTTCACGGTTACCCGCAACAGTCCCGTTAATGCCTTCACCTGCCACAATTAGAGTACCGCAAAGGTTGATGGTTTTTACCAAGTCTAAAAGACGTTGTTGCAGACCTTCAGGGTCTTGAACTTCTTTGAATTGATAAAGTGCGGCAACAACCCAACCAGTCGTCGCTTGCTGTTCTACAGGTGCAAGCTGTTCTACAGTAGCGTTCATGGAATACTCCAACGTAGCATGATAATTTGAAAGGCGCATATTTTAACGTGATTTGAATGAATAAGCGAGTAAAAGGCCGGGTTTTAACGGACTTCAAATCGATAGGGAGAGCGTGTATAGTCATGCCGACCCAGGATTTTGATGCAATGATGCAGATGCTGGAAGTTGCAGCACAGTTGGAGTAAGTTTTGAGTTCGGATCGTCGTATTGCATCTTTGACCCCTTGCGCAGGGCGTTGCTCAACCGTATTTGGTGATGCGGTCTGTCGTGGTTGCCGCCGTTTTAATCATGAAGTGATTCACTGGAATAGTTATAACGCAGATCAACATACTGCGGTTTGGCAGCGGCTGGATGCACAGCTAGATCAGATTTTGGTCCCGATGCTGCCGATGGCAAATCTGGCCAAAGTGGAAACATTTGTTCTGTCTAAACGGGTGCGTCTGCGTGAAGATGCGACTAAGGGCCGTAAGCTTTACCATGCCTTGAAACTCTGTGAAAAGAACCGTCATTTTACTGATGAAAGCGGTTTAGGCATTCATTACAAACAGGTACGTCCGCTTTGGGATGAATTCGAGCATCGGGTACTGGCACTCGCCAAAGCCAGTTATGACCTGGCCTTTTTACGGGCGGATGGGATGAGCCAGCACCTGATTCAGATGCAGGAAGAGGACGAATAAGTCCTCTTTTTTTATTAAAAAATCATGATAGCTGAGGAAATGGCGTGAATATCAGTGAATATGCTCTCTATTGTCTGGCCGTCGTCATCATGATTGCCACACCTGGGCCTGTTATGCTACTAGTTGCCAGTACTGGACTGAAAGGTGGCTATAAACATGCTTTACAGACCATTTTCGGGACGAATTTTGCTTCTCTGGTATTGATCACCTTATCTATTTTTAGCTTAAAAGGCTTATTAGTCATTAATGAAAACTGGCTGAATGGCATCAAGCTACTTGGCTGTTTATATATTGCCTGGCTAGGAATCCAGATTTTCCGGGAAGTCTGGCAAGAGCAGGGTCCAACCAGTTCACAAGGTTTGCAACCAGTACAGGGAAGATTTCGAACCGGTTTTCTGGTGGGGATCTCCAATCCCAAAGATATTATTTTCTTTGCTGCATTTTTCCCGCAGTTTATCGGCATTACTCCAAACTTAGATTTTAGTTTAGTAATTCTAACGATCAGCTGGATTGTTCTGGATTTTTTGACCCTATCATTAGTTTATTTAGGCTTTCAACGCTTTGCTAAATCCAAGTTGTATCCTTATTTGGTTGGTTTGTGCGGTTTGATTTTATTGGTAGTCGCAGTCTATGGAATATTATCTGTACTCATTTAAAAATATTTATATAAAATAAAAATCCCGGCTTAAGCCGGGATTTTTTATCTTTAGTCCTTAGACATTGTGCTGCTGGCGGTAATGCACCAGTTCATCAATGGTGATCACGGTCAGCTGATGTGTCTGTGCATAAGACAATACCTGAATGCCAGAAGCCATCGTGCCATCGGGGTTAGTCAGTTCACACAGTACGCCAGCAGGTTTTAAACCCGCCAGACGAGCAAGGTCAATGGTACCTTCGGTATGACCACGACGGGTCAGCACACCGCCTTCACGGGCACGTAAAGGGAAGACATGACCTGGACGATTCAGATCACTGGCGACAGCACCGTCTTTAATGGCTGCTTTAATCGTAGTGGTACGGTCTTTGGCAGATACACCAGTCTTCACACCTTCTGCAGCTTCAATCGTTACAGTAAAGGCAGTTTTAAACTGGCTAGAGTTATCCTGCACCATTGGCGGCAGTTCTAAATGGTTGGCCAGTTCATCAGTCAGGCACAGGCAGACAATACCGGAACCATCGCGAATCATGCGTGCCATGGTTTCTACAGTCAACGTCTCTGCAGCAACGATGAGGTCGGCTTCATTCTCGCGGTCAAAGTCATCCATCACCAGAACAGGTCTGCCTTGGCGGATGTCTTCGAGTGCTTGTTGGATGCGCTGTTCAGCGGGAGCTAAAGCGGAAAAGAAAATTTCGGGTTGAATCAAACTTGACATTGAAACGCTCACGTAAAGTAAAAGTACGATTGAACATTTCAGGACATAGTGAAAATAGGCTTATAGCAAAACAGTTTCATGCCAGGCATAAAACAGGATGTACTGCTTTCGTCTTCTTTCATCCGGACTATACCGTCGGCTCTGGATTTACACCAGATCTGCAGATCAATTGAAATTGACCGCTCGTGGGCTGATTCAAAAATAGAAAGATTTACTACCCTGAAATTACCACCGGTGGGGAATCTCACCCCGCCCTGAAGCGATGTGGGATCATTATAGTCCTAATTTTTAAAAGATGGGATAGTTTGGCCAGTCACGAATTTGCAGAATTTCAGATAAGCAAAACAGATTATCTGAATTACTACAGCCTTTTAGCAAAAAACTGGAAACATGTTATGTTGCTATTAAGAATAGAAATTGATCAATCATTCTGACAATGAAGAAAACCGAGCTGATCCATAATAATCCATTTTCTCCCTTGCTGTTTTGCGATGCAAAGGTTTTGCGTTATCTCAATATTTTGGGCGTTGCGCTGATTGCAGTCAGTTTGCTGTATTTAATGGCTGCGAATTGGTGGATGCTACCGAATCAGGTTCAACTTGCAATTCCAATGCTGGTTTTAGTCTGTAGTGCAATAGCCAGCATTTACTTTAATCAGCGGGAATGGATCAGACAGAGTCTGGATACCTTGTCTGGCCTGATGCTGGGCTTAAGTCTGGCTGTGATTGGGCAGATCTATCAGACTGGTGCCGATAGTTATCAGTTATTTCTGCTCTGGGCTGTATTACTCTTGCCGTGGCTATATCGATCCAATATCGGTATTTTTGCCATGCTTTGTGTGGTCACTCAGCTGGCATTGTATTTTTACTTTAAACAAAGTTTCTGGATGATACGGGCAGAAGGGTTGTATCTACTGACTTTGAATCTACTGACAGCCATTAGTTTTGCCTTTGTCATACGTTATTACCCGTTGCTGCGATATCTGTTTATTGCATTCATCATCATGATTTCGATCAGCAGTATGATGCAGTTTACCCATCATTTTCAGCTGATCTATCTGGCTTCTTCAGTTGTTCTACCAGCAGGTGCTGCATTTTATTTTTATCGTAAGCATCAGGCATTAGAAACCATTTTATTGATTGCAGGCTTGGCTGCCAGTGTGAGCCTATGGCTGTTTGAACTGTTGGACGATCGGCTTACCAATTCAGCAGCTGGTTTATTTATCTTGGCAATGCTGATCTTTGGCTGGTTTGCGCTGATCAGTTTTGCGCTCAAGAAAATATTTCCTCAAACCAAATTCTCCGTCATTCCTTTGGCACTCGGTGCCTGGATTGCTGGGATTATTCTGGCAATCCTATTGCTGACCTATTGGAAAGCGGTTTCAATTGTTTTAGGTCTCATTTTTATTGGCATCGCTTGGAAATTATTAAGTCAAAAGAATTCCATATTTCTACGTCAGTTTGCCTGTTGTCTTTGGGTTTGTGGACAGGTTGCGGTATTGATTCATACGGAACTGCTCACCGATAGTCTGCTTATAGTGTGGTTGTTGCAATTAATGATGCTGGCTCTGACTGTGATCAAACGGATGCACTGGTTCATTCTGACCTTACAGCTCTTGATAGCTCATGCTTTAGCAATTGTCGTTTTGGCATTAGAGAACTCCTTTAAGCATGATGATATCGTAATCACGCTTGCCCTAAGCTTGAACTATGTCATTTTTATCGGGCTATTCCTAACCGCTAGATATTGGCAGTCCTCAATTTATCAGAAAAGTATTCTGCTCTGGATCATCGCTATGCTGACAGGTTCAGCCGCGGTTCAATCTGTGACTGGATTAGAGCACTGGCAGGGTATCGGGCAGCTCAGCTTTGACCACGTTCTGCTGTTTTATATTCTTCCGAGCTTATTGTTACTCAGTTTACTTTGGCAAAACTGGCAGCAATTTAGGGAAAAATGGCTTTGGTTAATTCCTGTATTTGGCATCTTACTTATTCTGTTGGGCTATTTTGAGATTTTTATCATTATGCTGCTTATGGCATGGGCCATTGTTTATAAGCAGTCCTTGATTCAGGCCTTAACTATCTTGCTGTTAATCTTCTGGTTATGGATGCTGTATTACAATCTGGGTTTAAGCTTCCTGTTTAAAAGCATCAGTATCTTTGCTTCTGGGATGCTGGTCTTGTTGTTGGTATATATGTTGAAGCAGTCATCAAAACCGCAACATGATCAAGGAGAGGCAAGATGAAAAAGTTTCTTCCTTTGCATCTGGCTATTTTCAGTATTGCCTTATTTTGTGGATTGGTGGTGCAACATGAATGGCATCTTCGAGATAGCCAAAGTATTTATGTAGAACTGGCACCAGTAGATCCGCGATCAATTCTGCAAGGCGATTATATGGCGCTGAATTATGATCTGCATTTTAGTGCACTAGCAGCGGAGAATAGATCAGAACAATCAGAACCTAAAATCAGTATTCAAGATTTTGAAAACCAGTCCCGTGTACTAAGCTATGTACAGCTTGATGAGCAAAGAAGAGTGGTCAAAACCAGTTTTGATCGAAGTACGCTGGATCAGCCACGCTCAGCACAATTAATCCTGAAAAATCCGCGGAATACCTTTGAAGGCTTATATCCGGCTGCCAACAGTTTTATGTTTGCCGAAGGACTTGAGCCTTGTTATCGCGATGCCAAATTCGCTGAATTAAAGCTAAAAGAAAATGGAGAAGCTTTGTTAGCCGACCTGGTAGATCAAAATCTTAAGTCCTTAAACTGTGAGAACCGAAAAAGCTGGTGGCAGGGAAGTTAGTTTTATTTTAATCAGCCCATAAAAAAAGCCCGCAAGAAGCGAGCTTTTTAGAATCTTGTCGAACCAGCTTAGGCAACTTGTACCGGAATACAGTTTGCAGTGTGATTCACAGTGTTATCCGGATTTGCATAAACCAGACGTGGTTTATGAGCATTGGCTTCAGCTTCAGTGAAATCACCAAATGTTGCGATAATCACGATATCACCAACATCAGCTTGATGCGCAGCACCACCATTCACAGAAATAATCCCTGAATTATCTTCACCACGAATGGCATAAGTAGTAAAACGCTTACCATTGGTCACGTTCCAAACATGAATTTCTTCGTATTCACGAATGCCAGCTAGATCCATCAAAACGCCATCAATTGCACATGAACCTTCATAGTGTAATTCTGCATGTGTAACAAAAGCGCGATGAATTTTGCATTTTAATAAACGAGATAGCATGGCTAGCGTCCCCTTAGTTGACCTAAGACTTTGATCTTATGGTTGAATCAATTTCTACAACACTGGATAAGTGGGTAGGCTTGCGCATTTTGCGCCTAAATGGCCAGCAAGGCAAGCGGAATTGTCCAGCAATTTATGAATGTTTAGTTCGGTTTATAAGCATTGATTTGATTCATTGCCTGTTGTACTTCACCGTTCACCAGCATTTTGGCGCGAGCAAGTGCATGGGCAATTGCATCGTCCATTAACTCTTGTTCACTGCTTGGTGCTTTACTCAGGACATGACCAGAAACACGGTCTTTAGAACCTGGGTGACCAATACCAATGCGTAGACGATGAAAGTTCGGACCGATATGCGGCACGATATCGCGTAAACCGTTATGTCCACCATGACCACCGCCAGTCTTCAGGCGAATAATGCCTGGATTCATATCCAGTTCATCATGGGCAATCAGGATTGATTCGGGTGCGATATTGTAAAATTTGGCGAAAGGAACAACACTTTTACCGGAAAGGTTCATGAATGTTGTAGGTAGAAGGAGACGGACGTCTTGACCTTCGATATTGCCACGACCGCTGAATCCATTGAATTTAGGGTCTTTTTTAAGGCTAATGCCATATTGATCTGCAAGGCGTTCTACAAACCAGAAGCCTGCATTATGGCGGGTTTGAGCATACTCAGAACCTGGGTTGCCCAAACCTACAATCAGTGAAATATTTGACACTAATCTACACCATTAACACTTATGCGCGTTTGAAGTCAGCGTGCATTGGAGTGTTTTTAGCTGGGTGACGTTGTAACGCTTGGATTTTAACGCTTTCAACTTTACCGTTTACATCAATTTCGATTACTTCTTCGAAGAATGAGTTGCTTTCTAAGAATTTAACAAGCTGACGAAGTTCAAGAGAAACAGCTACAGGAGCAGCTTCACCACCATAGATGATAGCTGGAACTTTAGCAGCATGACGAAGGCGGCGGCTCGAACCTTTCCCTTGTTGTGCTACTTCACGTGCTTCTGCGTTTAATACGAAGTTTGCCATGATAGACATCCTATTTAAGTTTTAAATGAACCGGACCTGCGACCGATCCGGTGATAGAAAGCCCCGCCAAATGGCAGGGCTTTGGAAATTCAGCGCACTATTATAGATAAGAATCGAACATTGCGCTAATAGATTCTTCGTTGTTGATACGACGAATTGTTTCAGCAACCATGCTTGCAACTGAAACCTGGCGAATCTTGCCAAGAGCTAAAGCTTCTTCTGAAAGAGGGATGGTGTCAGTTACAACCAGTTCATCGATCACAGAATTTTTCAGATTTTCGAGTGCTTTACCAGACAATACTGGGTGAGTCGCGTAAGCAACCACTTTGCGGGCACCGAAAGTTTTCAACGCATCAGCAGCCTTACAAAGCGTACCAGCAGTATCCACCATGTCATCAACGATCACACAGTCACGATCTTTCACATCACCAATCAAATGCATCACTTGTGATTCATTCGCTTTTTGACGACGTTTATCGATGATCGCCAGGTCGATATCACCCATCTGTTTCGCAACAGCACGAGCACGAACTACACCACCTACGTCAGGAGAAACAACCATCAGGTTATGATGCTGTTGTTGGCGTAAGTCAGCAAGTAGGGCTGGCGTACCGTAGATGTTGTCTACAGGAATATCGAAGAAACCTTGGATCTGGTCAGCGTGAAGATCAATCATCACCACACGGTCAATACCTACAGTGGTCAGCATATCTGCAACAACTTTTGCAGTAATCGGCACACGGCTTGAACGGGGACGACGGTCTTGACGGGCATAACCGAAGTAAGGAATCACGGCAGTAATACGACCAGCACTTGCACGGCGTAACGCGTCAGCCATGACCAGAATTTCCATCAGGTTATCATTGGTCGGTGCACAAGTAGGTTGTACGATGAATACGTCTTTACCACGAACATTTTCAGTAATCTCAACAGCGATTTCGCCATCAGAAAACTGGCCTACAGAGGCAGCGCCTAGAGGAATATGTAAGTGACTTACGACTTTTTGAGCGAATTGTGGATGCGCGGTTCCACTAAAAACGACAAGATTGGGCATGAAGCACCCTTGGCGGTTGGTATGTATGGAAGTAGATGGCAGGGGTAGCTGGATTCGAACCAACGAATGCCGGGATCAAAACCCGGTGCCTTACCACTTGGCGATACCCCTAATGCGGCAGAACTTTAATATTTTTGCAGTATTGTGTCAAGGTAAATTAACAGTCTTACAGCAAATGATGTTCTGTCTTTTTTCGAGAAAATGGCAGGGGCGGCTGGATTCGAACCAACGGATGCCGAGATCAAAACCCGGTGCCTTACCACTTGGCGACGCCCCTAGATTTGATGAACTGTAAGATGGCAGGGGTAGCTGGATTCGAACCAACGGATGCCGGGATCAAAACCCGGTGCCTTACCACTTGGCGATACCCCTAATACAGTACATCTACAGGTGAATAATGGCAGGGGTAGCTGGATTCGAACCAACGGATGCCGGGATCAAAACCCGGTGCCTTACCACTTGGCGATACCCCTATTGAACCTTGAAATGACGTAAGGGCGATTCTTGCAGACTGTTCACCAGATAAGATTTACATGGTGCATTCTCAAGAATGTCGGTCACATTCATATCATCAGTCACTTCGATAAAAACACAAGCACCTGTACCTGTAAGCTTTGCAACACCGAATTGATCGAGATATTGCATCGCCTCATCGACTTCTGGATATAGGCTTCGTGCCACTGGCTCAAAGTTATTTCCGAAATCAGATGGCTTTATCTGATAGGCGCAAAATTTAGAGGGCTTCGTGTCTCTTGTCAACGTTTTTTGTGAAAAAAGCTGTTGAGTGCTGATAAAACAGTCAGGTTTTAACACAATGAACTGTTTTTGATCTAAGTCTATGAATGTTAAGTGTTCACCAATACCTTCAGCCCAGGCATTGCGACCATGAACAAAAATGGGCACATCCGCGCCCAGTTTGACACCGAGCTCTGCCAGTTGCTCGGAATTTAAGCCACAATACCATAACTGATTCAGCACAATCAGGGTTGTTGCGGCATTGGATGAGCCACCACCAAGACCTGCACCCATAGGAATATTTTTCTCCAGTCGAATGATCAGACCAGAAGGCGCTTTGGCATAAGGCTGCAAAATCTGCGCTGCACGATAGATGAGATTCTGTTCCAGATCGACTGAGGACAAACCTTCAATCTGGATCTGCTGATCATCTGTTTGCTCAAACTCTAGCCAGTCACACAAATCTATCAACTGAAAGATACTTTGCAGCTCGTGATAACCATTCGGACGGCGACCGGTGATATGGAGAAACAAATTCAGTTTTGCAGGTGAAGGAACACGAATCATCATAGGCTTGCATCAGACCAGTTAACGGTTTTGAATTACCATTGTAATACGGTTTTCACCCCCATTCTCAAGCGACTGCTTTAAAATCAAGCGGTTTGGAAAAGTTGCCTGCTGGTTATAACTGAGATCTACCGTCCAGCCTTGTTCAATAATCTGGCTGATACGCTGTGAGCTGTCTTTCTGGATCTGGGCAGATTGTGTCGCGGGACGTGCCTGTACCCAATCGACTAAATGGCTAATCGGAGCTTGCCAGCCGGTTGCACGTTGCAGTAATTCTTCTGCTGTTGCTGCCTTGATCAGGCCGGTTTTGGCACTATTCAAAGTTACCTGACCAGGAGTACCTGAAATCTGGGTTTTTCCGGCACCTAAAATACCAGTCAGTTCAATATCAAACTCTTCCTGCTGCTGAACCCAGGTAAAAAAGGCACTGCCGCTTTGCTGAGGTGTTCGTACCCCGATTTTACCTTGCAGCTGGAACTGGTTTTTAGCCTGTACCGATGGCGTGACAGGAGCTTTTTGCTGAACCATCTGCTGACAGCCACTCATGAGTAGGGCAGTAGAAGTAAGGAAACAGCAGCCTAAAGTACTTATGTTGCGCATAAAAGAATGGACTCGTTCAGGATTGTGGTGCTAACAATAGCGAATTAAGTTGGTTTAATTCTGGGTCATTTGGATGGTTTTGTTGTAATTGTTGTAACACTTGATGGAATTGTTGTAGATCGCCTTTCATATAAAGCGAACGTGCATAACGGACACCAATTTTCGCACTTGGATTTAGTTCATAGGCTTTAAGCAGCACCTGGGCAGCTGTGGCAAAGTCATTCTGCAGGTAACAGATGTAGCCATAGGTATCCAGAATAGAAGCCTGTTCTGGTGCGTATTCCAGTGCCTGTTCAGCATAGCGCCGTGCTTCATCCAGACGACGATTTTGACGAGCCAGCGTATAGGCATAAGCATTCAGATAGGTTGGACTATTCGGCTCGATTTTAAGCAGGGTTTTTAACAGCTGATCCAGTTGATCACGATCTTCATGTGGATCTAACAATAAGACTTGAGCATAGACCAGTTCCGGATCATCCGGCAGGTTTTTGCTGGCTTCTTCCAGAATCCGGATCGCTGCGTTCTTATTATTCATGCGTTTCAAAATATCCGCCTGAGCCAGATACAGGAAACTGGCATGTTGCGGATAATTGACCCGTTCCTGAGTCAGAAAGCGCAGCGCATCATGCAGTTTATCCTGCTCGGCAAAGATAGCAATGATATTGCGTCGTGAGACCGTATACAGGCTGCCATCCACCAGGCGGTAATAAGCCTTGGCAGTTTCATAATGTTGTTTGCGTTCTGCATTGACCGCCAGATAGTAATAGGCTTCATTCTGGTACTGAGCCGAATAACGGAGCTCAACCAGATATTTTTCGGCCCGTTCATATTGCTGCAGGTCAATACTGGTTAAGCCGGCAATAAACAACGCTTCTTCGTGTTGTGGTGATTTTTTCAGGATCGCTTCTAGTTTTTGTAAGGCCTTTTCAGCTTCATTCAGCTTGATCAGGTATTTAACCTCAGCCAGACGAATATCCATGTTGTTGCGATGTTTGCGACTGGCTTTCTCGTACCATTTTAAAGTTTCCGCATCATCACCCAATGCCGCCAACAGATTGGCTTTCATCAGGATATAGCCAGTCGACTTTGGACGTTTTTTTAAGGCGCGGTTGATGGTATTGAGAGCCTGTTCTAGCTGACCTTTTTGTGCTTCCAGACCGGCGACCAGCACCAGAATCGAAGGATTGTCTTTGGCTTTGCTAGTACTTAGAGCCTGAATTAAATATTCACGGTCATCTGGCTCATCCGGGGCAATCCCGGCCAGAATTTCTTCCAGATCGGCGTTATCATCAATTTTCAGGATCTTTTCTAGCGTTTCTGCCGCCAGTTCGTACTCATGCGCTTTTAAAGCAATATGTGCCAGATAGAATAATGCCGGAACATCTTGCGGTTCTTGGACGACCCAGTGGGTAGAAATATCCAGCGCTGCATTCAGGTCTTCATGTTCGAGGGCGATATTGAGTGCGCGCTGTTTAACCGCGGTGGAATTGCTTTTAATGGCCAGCACAGTATAGTTGTGTAAAGCGTTTGGAATATCGCGATAGGCGAGTGCGAACTCGGCTATCATACTTTGTTTTATCGCATCATAATTTTGATTTGCATGGTAAACTGCTTCTGCTGCATAAAGATGAGCAGTTGAAGCCATGCTAACCACCAGCAAGAATGTGGTAGAATATTGCTTAATGGTAGGGCCGTTTATACGGCTAGTTGTTAGACGCAATTTTTCTTTATCCAAGTAATGCTTTTTATGACACCGATGTTGCACAATAGCATAAATTTAGTGAAATGATGACCTGATATGTCTTTCTTTGCATTGGGTGTCAACCATCAAACTGCCTCTGTAGAGCTGCGCGAAAAGATTGCTTTTAACCCTGAAAAGTTAAGCATTTTACTTGCCGAGCAAAGCCAGCACCCTGTACTGAATGATATGGTGGTGGTGTCTACATGTAACCGGACCGAAGTTTACGCTATGTCGGACAATGTCGACATGGTGCTGAACTGGCTCGCCCAGACCAATAGTATTGATCCCAAGCAATTGCAGAATCACGTTTATCGCTATGAGAATGCGCAAGCCGTCACTCATCTGATGCGTGTCGCCAGTGGTCTCGACTCCCTGATGCTTGGTGAACCGCAGATTCTGGGACAGGTCAAGACTGCACTTTCCCTTGCCAAAGAATCCAAGACCGTTTCGCAAAACCTGAATCGTATCTTTGAATATGCCTTTTATGCGGCCAAGCGTGTGCGCTCGGAAACAGCGGTCGGCAGTCATGCAGTATCAATGGGTTATGCAGTCGCACAATTAGCATTGCAAGTATTTAGCCGACCTGAGCAATTGACTGTGATGGTGGTAGCCGCCGGGGAAATGAACACTCTGGTGGCCAAACATCTGGCAGAAATGGGCGTTGGAAAAATCATTATCTGTAACCGGACTCGTGCTCGTGCAGAGAATCTGGCGCAGGAAATCGCGCATCGTGCAGATGTAGAAATTATTGATTTTGATCAGCTGGCAGCAAACCTGCATCGTGCAGATGTGATTTCTAGTTGTACTGGTAGTTTGCATCAAGTCATTCACTATCCGGATGTTAAAGCCGCTTTAAAGAAGCGCCGTTACCAGCAAATGCTGTTGGTCGATCTGGCTGTCCCACGTGATATTGATCCAAAAGTTGAAAAGCTGGATGGAGTTTATCTCTACGGCGTAGACGATCTGCAAAGCGTGATCGATGAAAACCTGGCGCAGCGTCGTCAGGCAGCGGTCGAAGCGGAAGTCATGGTTAATCAACTGGCGACCGAGTTGATCACCCAGCAGAAGCTGCGTAAGGCGGGTAGTACGATTCATGCTTATCGGGATTATGGGGAAAGCCTGTGTCAGGAAGAACTGGCAACTGCTATGCAACGTATTGCCAAAGGTGAAAGTGCTGAAACAGTATTGGCCGAATTTTCGCATCGTTTGACCCGAAAACTTCTGCATCCCACCTCAATCATGCTGCGTGAAGCTGCCAAAGCTGAAGATCCAAGCTATTTTGAAATGCTACAGAACAGTTTACAGGACGTGGTACAGCATCGCCGTAAGGTTAAACATTAAGATGATCTTGAGTTAACTTCCCGATATTTAAAAGGCGTTTAAAATAAACGCCTTTTTTATTTCTTGGTTTTTAATCTTCGAGCAAGGTCATGGAACGTTTTTTATCAATTTCATAAATCCGCATCTTGAGATTTTTCATCTCCGCAATACTACTAAACTTTTTCGATTTTAATTTGTGTTGTAGACACTGATATTGCAGCTTGATCGAGAAGTCTGCCGCCAGTTTGTCTGCCTGCTCGGGAGAAGAGGTGTAATCGCTGACATTGGCGTGTTGCAAGATATGCTGTAACTCATGATGATGTGCAGCACAGGCACCGAGTACATAATAGGTCGACAGTTCCGGATCATCCGGCAATTCATCGAAAATCACATTAAATATATTCAGGATCTTGAATAGCAATTGATCTTCACTGACTAATGCGCGTAATGGTTCAAAATGGATATACAGATATGGATGATTCAACAGAATCGCAATGACATATTCTTCGGCATCAATTTTAGTACTGAAGCTTAGAGATGCATCATTATTGACTTTGGGTTGCCATTTGCGGCTAAAACCGAGTTTTTCCCGAAAGAACTGTTGCAGCAGATAACGAAATGAGCCAGCTTTGGGTAACAATTCGGTTAGCTGACGTAGTTCTCCCATCACCTGACTTTTACCTTCAGGCGTTGCAATATCGTGATTTTGGGTGAGATGGGCAAAGACAAAGTCAGAGAGCAACGGTGCCTGATCCAGCAGACGTCGGAAATTTTCAATGCCTTCACGACGGATTAGGGAGTCTGGATCATGATCATTCGGCAGGATAAAGAATTTTAACTCACGTCCATCGTTCAGTAAGGGTAGAGCAATTTCTAAAGTACGGCGTGCCGCTTTTTGTCCAGCCGCATCACCATCAAAAGCAATGGTAATCCGGTGATTCTGCTTGAATAGAATATTTAGGTGATCAGTATTACTTGCTGTTCCCAAGGTGGCCACTGCACCATGAATGCCGTATTGCTGCAAGGCAATGACATCCATATAGCCTTCCACCATCAGCCAGTCTTGAGCTTTCTGCTTGCGACCTTCATACAGGCCATACAATAACTGGTTTTTATGGAAAACTTCTGAATCGGGTGAGTTGATGTATTTCGGTTTGATCTCGTCATTCAGTGCACGACCACCAAAACCAACCACGCGACCTTTGCTATCACGAATCGGGAAGATGACCCGATCACGGAGCAGGTCAAAATCCCGGCCACTATCGCTAGTACGAATCAGGCCTAAAAGTTTGAGACCTTCAATATCCTGCGGAAAGGCTTTTTCCAGATGTTGCCAGTCTTCCGGTGCATACCCGAGTCGCCAGTAGGCAATCGTTTCTGCGGTCAGACCACGCTGTTTAAAATACTGCTGGGCACTTGGACTATTGGGTAATTGGCGCTCATAAAACTGCGCGATATTCTCCAGCAGGTCGTATAAGTTGCCATCTGCTTGTGCATCTGCTGCAGGCATTTGCTCAAAAGCAGCAAAAGGGTCATCTGTATAAAATTCAGCTTCAGGTGCCTGAATTTCAGCAAATGGATCAAAATAAGCAGACTGTTCAGGCGTCGGATTTGTAGATGTATCCGCAGTTTTTGCTGGTGGTGCTGCAACCGGTTTCGGTTTGGCTTCGCGTTTGTATTTTAAGCGGTTGGAATCTTTATTATCTTTAGGCAGTTCAATTCCGGTCTGGCTAGACAGGTCTTTCATCACTTCAATGAAATTGCGGCTGCCAATATCCATTAAAAAGCGGATAGCATTACCATTGGCCTGACAGCCAAAGCAGTGGAAATACTGCTTGTCACGATAGACGTGAAAAGAAGGCGATTTTTCCTGATGGAAAGGGCAACAACCCGAATAGGTACGGCCAGTTTTTTTTAGTTTCACGTATTGACCAATCACATCGACAATATCGGTGCGATCGAGAATCTGATCAATCGTATGCTGAGGAATGGCCATGGTTTGCTAAGCTTCTCGTGCTGCGTTATTTAGGTGTTAAATCGTTGAAAATTAAGAGTAGGATGATTCATCCAACACTATAAATGAATTAATTGGTATAACCTGTTTGCACAATTTGTTCAAGCATTGCTCAGAAAATGCAAAAGGGCAAGTATGATAACTTGCCCTTTGCAAAAATGCACCTGTAACAGTTGGCTTATTCAGCAGTCGGTTCAGGTAGCTCAGTTTCATTAGTTTTAGGACGATCGAGTAGGCCAAACGTCATACGATTGGTCAGACTGCGTTTTTCTGCCTGGGCTTCAGACGACTGGCTAGACGTATCGGTCACGGTTTTGGCTTCTTTACCGAAAATACCCAAAGTTGCACGGTTGAAGAAGCTGCCTTCACTACGTGCTGCACGCAGGTTCACAGTACCATCAGCATTCACCAGACCTGGATAGTTTAGTTTCAGTACTTCGATATATTGCTGTGCTGTGGCTTTGTCACCTAGCTTGTCATAGCCGTAAGCAACGGTTGCCAGCGCTTCTGGAATCTGTGGCGTTTGTGGATAGTGTTCAATCACCCATAAGCCACGTTCAACAGCAGCCAGATATGCTTTACGCTTAATATTGAAACGGGCTGCATTCATTTCGCTTTCTGCCAGTTCCTGACCGATAAACTTCATGCGCTGTGCAGCGTCTACAGCATAGGTACTTGATGGATAGCGGCGAATGAAATCGACAAAATTCTGGTAAGCCACTTTCAGGTAGCTGACATCACGGTGTGACTGTTTTAGTGAGGTATAACGCAGCAGGCCATTATAGTTCTGCTCCATATTCGCTACACCACGAACATAGTAGGCATAGTCGACATTTGGATGTTGTGGATTCAGACGGATAAAGCGTTCTGCCAGTGCAACTGCACCTTCATAATCTTTTTGCTGGAATTTGACATATAGCAGTTCCAGTTGCGCCTGCGGTGCATACTGGCTGGTTGGATAATAGGTTTCCAGTGCTTCGAGCTGTTTTGCTGCATCAGTATATTGTTTGCGATCTAGCGCGTTCTGTGCTTTTTGGATATAAACCTGTTCGCTAGATTCTGGACCTTTGTCCACGACTTCTTTTTTTGGATTACTGCTACAGCCTACCATTGCCGATGCAATGCCTAACGTCACAGCAAGCATTGTCATTTTATAATGTGGTAGCGACATAAAAATTCCTCTGTTAATACGGGCAATGAGCTACAATTGCACTATTAAACCACTTTTGTCTGAATGAGCAAATGAGTCAAGCACAATCTTCCAATTCTAATATCCCTGATACTGATTTCAATTTACTTGAAGATTCTGAGGATGCAGATAACCATACTTCAGACGCAACTGCAACACGTTTATCGTTGCAATTTCAATTGGATGAAAGTTATATCGGGCAACGTATCGACCAGATTGCGGCCATGGTCTGGAGCGATTTTTCTCGAGAAAAGCTCAAGCAATGGATCAAAGACGGCAATTTATTAGTGAATGGTCAACCAGTTAAGCCAAAATTTAAAAGTGACGGTTTTGAAACCCTGACTTTAAACGTTGAACTGGAGGCACAAACCCGTAGTCTGCCTGAAGATATTCCACTGGATATCGTCTATGAAGATGATGACATTATTGTCATTAACAAACCAGTGGGCATGGTGGTGCATCCGGGTGCAGGTAATATGACTGGTACACTGGTTAATGCTTTGCTGCATCATTATCCGAAATCTTCTGAACTGGCGCGTGCAGGTTTAGTGCACCGGATCGATAAAGACACCAGTGGTCTATTGGTGGTTGCAAAAAATCTGGAAGCGCAGTTTGCGCTTAGTAAGCAGCTTGAGAAAAAGACCGTTTACCGTGTGTATGACCTGATCGTCTACGGCAACATCATTGCCGGCGGTACCATTGATGAACCAATCAAACGCCATCCGGTCGATCGTGTGAAAATGGCAGTCCTGCCAGGCGGTAAGGAAGCGGTGACACACTACAATGTGAAAGAACGCTTCCAACATTTCACCCGTATTCAGGCACGTCTGGAAACCGGTCGTACGCACCAGATTCGTGTGCATTTTAGTTACCTGGGCTATGGTCTGGTGGGTGATCAGGTCTATATGCCACGTGTACGTATGCCAGCCGGTGCTTCGCAATTGCTGGATGACACCTTGCGTGGTTTTAAACGTCAAGCATTGCATGCAGCGACTCTAGGCCTGAAGCATCCACGCACCAAAGAAGAAATGACTTTCAATGCGCCGTGGCCAGAAGACTTCGCCAATCTGGTTGAAGTGCTGCGTAGCGAAAATAAGGCCTATTAATTTTCATTCTATTAGCAGTCATTAAAAGGGAAGCGACATGCAATTTGTACAAGGTTTGCCTCAAGGCGTTTATGTGGGTCAGACCCGTGTTCATCATGAACAGGTACAGCCATCAGCCCAGCCAGAGCTGGCGGGCTTTAACGTGGCTTTGCATGTCAAGGACGATCCGGTGCGAGTGCAGAAGCACCGCATCCAGCTGTTGAAAGACTTCCAGCCTTTTGGTGTGGACAAAATTACCTGGATGACACAGACGCATAGCACCATTTGTCATACCATCAATGAACAGATGCCTTTCGATGCGCTGATCGGGGATGGTCTGGTCACACAGCGCAAGGCCCACGCCCTGATGATGATGACGGCAGACTGCTTGCCAGTTGTGCTGGGTAATGCTGAAGGCACTGAAGTGGCCAATCTGCATGCGGGTTGGCGTGGGCTAGCAGGCGGTATCGTTGAAAATACCATTGCTGCGATGCAAACCAAGCCTACCTGGGCATGGCTCGGTGCGGCCATCAGCCAGCCTTGTTTTGAAATTGGCGCAGAAGTAAGAGAAGCTTTCTGTTCCAAATATCCTGAACTGGACAGTGCATTTCAGGCAGGGGAACAGGCCGGAAAATACTATGCGGATCTGTATGCGATAGCGCGTTACATCTTGCAGCAGCAGGGCGTTGAGACTGTTTTAGGTGGCGATCAGTGTTCATATCGTCAGGCGGATGAATACTTTTCTTATCGCCGTGAAGCCAAAACCGGACGCATGGCAACATTCGTGTTTATGGCATGAAAATGTTAAACTTGATTGAAATTCTTGGTTTTTGATTGTTATGTCCCTATCTTCCCAATCTGTTGCGATTGTTTATCACAGTCCTTATGGACACACGGCTAAAGTGGCAAACTTCATTGCCGAAGGCGCACAAAAAACTGGTGTCCAGGTGCATATGATGAATGTGGAACAGGTGGATTGGGAGGTGCTGGACGCTGCCGATGCGATTGTATTTGGCTGTCCAACCTATATGGGTAGTCTAACTTCTGCCATGAAGTTGTTTATGGAGCAGTCTTCCAAGCGCTGGCTGGCACGTAGCTGGCAAAGCAAGCTGGCAGCAGCCTTCACCAATGGTGGTGGCTTAAGTGGGGACAAGCTGGCTGTCTTGCAGCAGATTAATCTGTTTGCGATGCAACATGGCATGTTGTGGTCAGGTCTACCATTAATGCCGACAGGTCGTTCCACTACCGATCTGAATCGTATGTCGAGCTTTCTAGGCCTTATGACCCAGTCTGACAATGCACCTGTTGAAGTGACACCACCGGAAGGGGATTTGCAAACCGCGATCTGGTTTGGTGAATATATTGCCTTGACACTGGCCCGTCTGAATCTAAAAGCCTAATTCGATCCGTAAAAAAACCTCCATTCATTGGAGGTTTTTTATTGCTGGCATTATTTATGGAAAATACGCGCTTTATCACGTTGCCAGTCACGGTCTTTTTCAGATGCACGCTTGTCGTGTAACTGTTTACCTTTTACCAACGCAATTTCCAGCTTGGCATGCGGGCCTTTCCAGTAACAGGCCAGTGGTACACAGGAATAACCTTTCTGGTTGATTGCACCCATGAGTTTTTCAATTTCACGGCGTTTCAGCAGCAGTTTACGGGTACGTGTCGCTTCAGGGACAACATGGGTAGATGCACTCAGTAAAGGCTGAATCTGTGCGCCGAACAGGAAGGCTTCACCATTTTTAAAGGTGATATAGCTCTCCACAATACTCATACGACCGGCACGCAGGGATTTTACTTCCCAGCCTTGCAAGGAAAGTCCAGCTTCAAATTTTTCTTCAATAAAATAATCGTGACGGGCACGTTTGTTCAGAGCAATCGTTCCGCCGTTATTTTTTTTAACTACAGTTGCTTTCGCCATAATCAGATACTTCCAAAGTTACAGCTATTGTACCGTAACTTTTATTGAGTTGAAGTGTTTAAATTGATGGAGTTTCTTCACTAAAAAATGAAGATTTTGTTAAAATGGAAGCTTACACAATAAACAGAGTACAAATGGATGACTAAAACTCGTGTAATTTATCCGGGAACTTTTGATCCGATCACCAATGGCCACATTGATTTGGTGACCCGCGCAGCAAAGATGTTTGATGAAGTTGTAGTTGCGATTGCAATCGGACATCACAAAAACCCGGTATTTAGTCTTGAAGAACGAGTTGAACTGGCCCAAACGTCATTAAGCCATTTGAACAATGTTGAATTTGTAGGATTTGATGGCCTGCTGGTGAACTTCTTCCGCGAGCAGAATGCGACAGCGGTGTTGCGTGGTTTACGTGCAGTGTCCGATTTTGAGTATGAATTCCAGCTGGCCAACATGAACCGTCAACTGGATTCTCATTTTGAAGCGGTATTTTTAACCCCTTCAGAGCAATATTCTTTTATTTCATCCACATTGGTGCGTGAAATTGCTCGTTTAAGAGGTGATGTGACCAAGTTTGTTCCGCCAAACGTGGTTGAAGCCTTCGAGCGTAAACTTCAACAAGGTTGGTAGAGTGTCTTTATATATCACCGATGAATGTATCAATTGTGATGTCTGTGAACCTGTATGCCCGAATGAGGCAATTTTCATGGGCGAAGTCATCTATGAAATTAACCCGGACTTATGTACAGAGTGCGTTGGGCATCATGATAAACCACAGTGCCAGTTATTCTGCCCCGTGGACTGTATTCCGCTTGATCCGAATCATGTCGAAACGCAGGAACAGCTGCAAGCCAAGTATGAAAAACTGACTGCTCAAAAAACATCAAGCAATTAGTTGCCAGATTTGGTACTATGCGGCTCGAAGTGAGCTAGACGATCGCTGCTGTGGAGATCTCCGTGATTGAAGCAGGGGAGGAAAGTCCGGGCTTCATAGGGCAAGGTGCCAGGTAACGCCTGGGCGGCGTGAGCCGACGGAAAGTGCAGCAGAGAGTAGACCGCCTTCATTATGGTTTCGAGCAATCGGAATCGGAGGTAAGGGTGAAAGGGTGCGGTAAGAGCGCACCGCATGACTGGTAACAGTTCATGGCATGGTAAACCCCACCGGAAGCAAGACCAAATAGGGATCCTTTAGGCATGGCCCATGCTGGATCCGGGTAGGTCGCTTGAGCGTATGAGTGATTGTACGCCTAGAGGAATGATCGTTCTCGACAGAACCCGGCTTATCGGCTCACTTCACCAAATTTTGATCAATCAGCACAATATGGGCTTGACGTTCTAAACAGAAAAACCCATAATGCGCGCACAGTTTAAGGCTATGTAGCTCAGTTGGTTAGAGCACCGCACTCATAATGCGGGGGTCACAAGTTCAAGTCTCGTCATAGCCACCATATTCTGAAAAAACCCACTCCGATTGAGTGGGTTTTTTTATGCCTTTAAAAATTAAAATGATAAGATGAGTGGAAAATAAGTAACTGAATTTTAAAAATAATGAATCAAAATTTTATTAAGTGGATTAAAGAAAATATTGGAAGTTGTTTGTCATGGGCAATAACTTTTGGTTGGTTAATCTTTATCTATTTTAAAATTCATAATGGTTTGCTGCCTAAAGATCTAAATGAGTTTGGAAATTTTATAGCAGGTGCTTTTGCGCCACTTGCATTTTTTGGTTGGTAAGGGGGTTTTATCAGCAAGGCGAGGGCTTAAAGCAAAATTCTGAAGCTTTGAAGATGCAAGCGATTGAATTACAGAAAACTAGTGTTGCACTAAACTTACAGATAGAAGAAATGCAAAAAACAGTTGAACAGCAAAAATTATTAGCAGAATA
Source organism: Acinetobacter sp. NIOH-H-8 (assembly GCF_046635365.1). Lineage (NCBI taxonomy): Bacteria > Pseudomonadati > Pseudomonadota > Gammaproteobacteria > Moraxellales > Moraxellaceae > Acinetobacter > Acinetobacter sp. NIOH-H-8. Next base: position 229,003 of record NZ_JBHDVN010000001.1, on the reverse strand, counting down.
TCAACGTCTTGAAATTGAGGATAAACATCAGTCAATAAATCCAATTCTTACAATAACTTTTACTGTGCAAGAACAATCACATAAATACTACTTAGACTTTAGAGTTAATAATGTTACAGATAATCCAGCTAAAAATTTAACATTATTTCCTGATTTAGAAAACAATATTAATTATTCATCAATAATCAAATCTTACTTTGAAAAAAAATATATGCACATTACTGATGAATTGAGTGAGACTGAGGAGGAATTATTTGATCAAGGTGCTGTATGTGTTAGAAATATACTTCTAACCTATGAAAATATATATTCAAGAAAGTTTAGTGAAAAATTTAAAATTACTTTCCGTAAGGATGTAGACTCAAAGATATTAACAGAGGTTTGTATTGTTGAGTAAATTATTTTCTTAAACTTTATTTATGAATTTTATCAATAATTCAACATCATTCGTCTGCAATTGTTCACGCATCTTTAAAAACTGCTTTTCATCTAAGTCATAGAGCTTAAGTGAAAGCAGTTTTTCTATATCTTCTTCAGGGAAACGATATTTAATAATTTTCGCAGGTACGCCACCGACAACAGCATAAGGTGGCACATCTTTCGTTACTACAGCACCTGTTGCCACCACAGCACCTTCGCCAAGCGTTACACCTTGCATGATCATGGCACGAGAGCCAATCCAGCAACCATCACCAATAACAGTATCACCCGCAGGCACAAAACTGCGTGTATCGAATGGAAACGCAGAAATCCAGTCGGTACGGTGTAACTGGTTGCCACCCATCATAATCACGCATTCTGCACCAAAGCAGACAAAATTACCGATATAAAGCTGGTCAATCGGTTTCTCTGGTGTGGCTGGCTTGTCATGCAGATAACGCACCACACAACGCTCAAAACCTTGATCCCAATAGGCTGAGTAATAACTGTAATTGCCCTTAATATGAATATTTGGATTCTTCACCGTTTTTGATATGAACTCAAATTCACACCAGTGATTCACAGGAGAATTAATTAACTTTTCAGCCATAAGGGGGATACAAAAAATAGTGAATAAAAAATTATACCTAATCGGCGTTTAAACTTGCTGAATAATATCTAAAAGACGCTCAAGCGACTGCGAATAACGCAAATGATTAGACTGGTGTGGATGCTGTAGGAATACGAGCAATCACTTTAATTTCAAAATCAAAACCTGCTAACCACGTGACACCTACTGCTGTCCAGTTAGGATAAGGCTTCTCTGTAAATATCCGACTTTTCACTTTCATGATGCTTTCGAACTGCCGTTCCAGATCAGTATGAAAAGTTGTGACATCGACAATATCATCGAAAGTACAGCCAGCTGCAGCCAATGTAGCAGCCAAGTTTTCAAAGGCTCGTTTTACCTGTTTCTCAAAGTTAGGTTCAGGACTACCATCTTCACGGCTACCAACCTGACCGGATACAAATAATAAATCTTCTGATTTGATGGCAGCAGAATAACCATGCTGTTCATACAGGGCATGGCGATCTTGGGGAAATATTGCAGTTCTAGTCATGATAATCCTCGCTCAATTTTAATTTATACGTATTTTAGGAAGCAATTCAAATCTTCACATACGCCTCGTATGTTAAAATAATTGACATACGAGGCGTATGTCAATTAAAATTTTTCACAATGCTGGTGGAAACAACATATGTCTGTACGTGAACAAAAAATGGCGGAAACCCGCAAAAAACTCATAGAAGTCGCACGATGTGCATTTGCTGAATACGGTTATGCGGATACTTCAATGGATAAGCTCACGGCAGAAGCAGGGCTGACCCGGGGTGCGCTATACCATCATTTTGGAGATAAAAAAGGCTTGTTTGCCGCCGTGGTCGATCAGATTGATTCAGAAATGGCTGAATATGCCGGGCAACATCTGGAGCAGCCTAATGATCTATGGGAAGGATTGATGCTTGAAGGGCGTACTTATATTGAAAATGCTTTGAATGCTGAGTTTCAACAGATTGTGCTACGTGATGGTCCGGCAGTATTAGGGGATCCCGCACATTGGCCAAGTCAAAGTAAATGCCTGCAGTCGACACGTGAATGTGTAGAACAGTTACTGGCTGAAGATAAATTGAAACCAGTTGATGCACTTGCTGCGGCAGTCTTGCTAAATGGTGCAGCAATGAATGCAGCACTATGGGTCGCTTCAAGTGAGGATCCTGCACAGGTCTTATCTCAGGCTTTACAGGCATTTGAAGCCTTGGCGTCTGGCTTCTTAAAATAAAGCCGATAGAAATTTCTAGACTCAATAAAAAAACCCCTCATCTGAGGGGTCTTACAGCCTAAAATATCTATTTAAAAATTAGATATATTCAACGCTTACGATTTCGTATTCAACTTCACCTTGTGGAGTTACGATTTTCACATCGTCGCCTTCGTTTTTACCCAGCAGGCCACGCGCAATCGGAGAGTTCACAGAGATCTTGTTAATCTTAAAGTCTGCTTCGTCATCGCCCACGATTTTGTAAGTTTTGCGCTCTTCAGTGTCCAGATTCTCAATAGTCACAGTGACACCAAAAACTACACGACCATTTTGCTCCAGTTCTTTAACATCAATCACCTGGCAAGCGCCCAGTTTACCTTCGATGTCCTGAATACGGCCTTCACAGAAACCTTGCTGCTCACGCGCAGCATGATATTCCGCGTTTTCTTTTAAATCCCCATGCTCACGTGCCTCTGCAATCGCTGCAGTAATACGTGGACGATCCACAGTTTTCAGTTGGTGTAATTCTTTCTCTAAGGCAAGTTTGCCTTCGGGAGTCATAGGATAACGTTGCATAGTTGTCCCTCAGTAATAAAAATGAAAGTCTATAAATGAAAAAAAGCCCGCCACCGAGAAGGTGACGGGACTTCTCAGTAACGAATTAACCTACTGTTAAATCTTGCAAACGATATACATCCATTGGCAATTTAATTGCTAAAGCTTGGCATACAGCATCAGCACCATTCAAGGTAGTTGTGTTATACACTTTACCTTGTAGCGCTGAACGACGGATCGAGAATGAATCTTCCTGCGCTTTTTTACCTTCAGTCGTATTGATTACAAGGTGGATTTCGCCGTTTTTAATACGGTCCACAATGTTTGGACGACCTTCAGTTACTTTGTTTACGCGTTCACATTCAAGACCAGCTTCGCTAATCACTTTAAATGTACCATCAGTTGCAAGAATCTTGAAGCCTAGGTCAATCAATTGTTTCGCAATGCCTGCTGCACGAGGTTTATCTGAGTCACGTACAGAAATAAATGCGTGTTTCACTTCACCTTCTGTCGGAAGACCAGGTAGACGTTCGTTCGCACCTAGAACAGCTTTATAAAATGCTTCACCGAATGTTTTACCAACTCCCATCACTTCGCCAGTCGATTTCATCTCAGGGCCAAGGATCGGATCAACACCAGGGAATTTGTTGAATGGGAACACTGCTTCTTTTACAGAGAAGTGTTCAGGGATAATCTCTGAAGTGAATCCTTGAGATTCTAGAGATTGACCCGCCATACAACGTGCAGCCACTTTCGCTAAAGATTCGCCGATACACTTAGAAACGAACGGCACAGTACGTGATGCACGTGGGTTCACTTCCAGGATGTAAACGTCTTTGCCTTTAACTGCAAACTGAACGTTCATCAAACCGATTACGCCAAGTTCTTTTGCCATTGCAATTGTCTGACGACGCATTTCGTCCTGAATCTCTTTAGACAAAGAATAAGGAGGAATCGAACATGCTGAGTCACCTGAGTGAATACCTGCTTGTTCAATGTGCTGCATGATGCCGCCAATTACTACGTCTTTACCGTCAGATACGCAGTCTACGTCAACTTCAATTGCATCATCCAGGAAGCGGTCAAGCAGAACAGGTGCTTCGTTTGATGCTTGAACCGCATCACGTAAGTAACGTTTGAGTTCTTCGTCGTTGTACACGATTTCCATCGCACGACCACCAAGGACGTAAGAAGGACGTACAACAAGTGGATAGCCTACTTTAGATGCTTCAGCCATACCTTCTTCAGCAGATTTTACGATGCTGTTATTTGGTTGACGAAGTTGCAGACGTTGAATCATTTGCTGGAAACGTTCACGGTCTTCTGCGCGGTCAATCGCATCAGGAGATGTACCAATGATTGGCGCACCCGCTTCTTCTAAAGCACGAGCCAGTTTCAAAGGTGTTTGACCACCGTACTGTACGATAATGCCTTTTGGCTTCTCGATACGTACGATTTCAAGAACGTCTTCAAGTGTAATTGGTTCGAAGTACAAACGGTCAGATGTGTCGTAATCCGTAGAAACAGTTTCAGGGTTACAGTTCACCATGATGGTTTCATAGCCGTCTTCACGCATTGCAAGGGCAGCGTGTACACAGCAGTAATCGAATTCGATCCCTTGACCGATACGGTTAGGGCCGCCACCAATCACCATGATCTTGTCGCGGTTAGACGGATTAGATTCACACTCTTCATCATAAGTTGAGTACATATAAGCAGTATCAGATTCGAATTCTGCAGCACATGTATCCACACGTTTGTAGACTGGAGTGACGCCCAGGTTCCAACGGTGTTTACGGAATTGTTTTTGTGAAATGCCCATCAAGTCCGCAATGCGAAGATCTGATAAGCCTTTACGTTTGAATGCACGGATGTTGTCTGCGTTCAAGTCGCCAAAACCTAAAGTTTTGATCTGGTTTTCAGTTTTGATGATGTCTTCGATTTGAATCAAGAACCAGCGGTCAATGTTCGTTGCAGCGAATACTTCGTCTAAAGTAAAGCCGTGACGGAATGCGTCGCCCACGTACCAAATACGCTCAGGACCTGGCACTTTAAGCTCTTGCAAGATTTTGTCGCGCGCGCCTTCAGCACCCACTTCAATTTTTTCGTCAAAACCAGAAGCGCCCACTTCAAGACCACGAAGCGCTTTTTGCATAGACTCCTGGAAGTTACGACCAATGGCCATCACTTCACCCACAGATTTCATCTGTGTTGTCAAAGTTGCATCAGCTTGTGGGAATTTTTCAAAGTTGAAACGAGGAATTTTGGTTACAACGTAGTCGATTGCAGGTTCGAATGATGCAGGTGTTGTACCGCCAGTGATGTCGTTTTTCAACTCATCAAGCGTATAACCCACAGCCAGTTTCGCTGCGATTTTCGCAATCGGGAAACCTGTTGCTTTAGATGCAAGAGCAGATGAACGAGAAACACGCGGGTTCATCTCGATCACAACCATACGGCCGTCTTTCGGGTTAATACCGAACTGAACGTTAGAACCACCTGTTTCTACACCAATTTCACGAAGTACAGCTAGAGAAGCGTTACGTAGTAACTGGAATTCTTTATCTGTAAGCGTTTGCGCAGGCGCAACAGTGATCGAGTCACCTGTGTGCACGCCCATTGGGTCGAAGTTTTCAATGGTACATACAATGATACAGTTGTCGTTTTTGTCACGAACAACTTCCATTTCGTATTCTTTCCAGCCAATCAATGATTCATCGATCAATAACTGGTGAGTAGGAGAGAGGTCGAAACCGCGTTCACAGATTTCCAGGAATTCTTCACGGTTGTAAGCAATACCACCGCCTGAACCACCCATAGTGAATGATGGACGGATAATCACAGGGAAGCCGAAGCGCGCTTGAATCTCAAGTGCTTCTTCCATAGATTCAGCAATAGCCGCTTTTGGACACTCGAGACCAATTTTACGCATTGCTTCGTCAAACAGTTTACGGTCTTCTGCTTTTTCGATCGCTTCTTTGGTCGCGCCGATCAGCTCAACGTTGTATTTTTCAAGAATACCGTTGGCATCCAGTGCAAGGGCACAGTTCAGTGCAGTCTGGCCACCCATCGTTGGAAGGACAGCATCTGGACGTTCTTTTTCAATGATTGCTGCAACAGTCTGCCAGGTAATCGGTTCGATATACGTCGCATCTGCCATTGCAGGGTCGGTCATAATGGTGGCTGGGTTAGAGTTCACCAGAATAACGCGGTAGCCTTCTTCACGAAGCGCTTTACATGCTTGAGCACCTGAGTAGTCAAACTCACATGCTTGACCGATGACGATCGGACCAGCACCAATGATCAAGATGCTTTTAATGTCAGTACGTTTAGCCATGATGCTTCCTTAGTTACTTCTTAGATGCTTCGATAAGTTCGATGAAATGATCGAACAATGGTGCGCAGTCATGTGGACCAGGGCTTGCTTCAGGGTGACCCTGGAAGCTGAACGCAGGTTTGTCTGTACGATGGATACCTTGGTTTGTACCATCAAACAGTGAGCGATGAGTCACACGCAATACCGCAGGCAAGGTGCTTTCATCCACTGCGAAGCCGTGGTTTTGAGAAGTAATCATCACTGTACCAGTTTCGATGTTCTGTACAGGATGGTTAGCGCCATGGTGACCGTGCGGCATTTTTACCGTTTTAGCACCCGATGCAAGAGCAAGAATCTGGTGACCCAAGCAGATACCAAATACTGGAATTTCAGTTGTTTCAACAATTGTTTTTACAGCTTCAATTGCGTAGTCACATGCAGCTGGATCGCCAGGACCATTTGACAGGAATACGCCATCTGGATTTAACGCAAGTACTTTTTCAGCAGGAGTTTGTGCAGGCACCACAGTCAATTTACAGCCGCGGTCTGCGAGCATACGCAAGATGTTGGTTTTGACACCGTAGTCGTATGCAACCACATGGAATTTAAGTTCAGGTTGAGTAAAGCCTTTGCCAAGTGCCCATGAGCCTTCAGTCCATTCGAAACCGCTCGGATCACAGCATTCTTTCGCAAGGTCTAAACCACTTAAACCACCGAATGCACGTGCTTTTTCGACTGCTTCTTCTTCAGTGATGTTTTCACCCGCAAGGATACAACCGTTTTGTGCACCTTTATCACGCAAAATTCGAGTTAATCGTCGCGTGTCGATGTCAGCAATGGCAACTACATTGTGCTGTTTTAAATAATCACCAAGTGATTGATTCGCACGGAAGTTACTATGTAGTAAAGGAAGGTCGCGGATAATTAAACCGTTTGCCCATACTTTATGAATACGACCTGATTCAGCGTCTTCTTCGTTGCAACCTGTGTTACCGATATGTGGGTAAGTCAGCGTTACAAGCTGCTGTGCATAACTAGGATCAGTCAAAATTTCTTGATAGCCAGTCATGGCAGTGTTGAAAACGACTTCACCAGTCGTACAACCCGATGCGCCAATTGAAGTACCTTTAAAGATAGTTCCGTCGGCAAGGGCTAAAATTGCTGGGGTGCTCAAACCAAAGCTCCTGAAATTTAGGCTGTAAAAAAGCGAGTAGACGAAAAAAAAGGAAGGTTAATTTTTAAACCTACCCTCCTATGTCTGCTCGCTTGAACTTAACACGGCATTATACGCAGAACCACCCCCCAAGTCCAATAGCTTTGCAGCAAAAGTATGAGATAAATGGCTTGCTTTTTGCTTGAAAGTCTGTTTTACGAACAACGTAAAAAAATGTAAGCAATTAAGAATTGTCTAACAAATCAAATCTTAATTTTTATCAAAACTACTAATATGGATGAGTCGTAATATAATTATAGGAATAAGACACATGACTACAGCAGCGAAATCTTCCCAATCCAAGAAAAAGATCAATACCGTGGTTTCAGAAACGACTGAACAGCTTGAAAAAGTAGCAGCTGAGGCCAAAGAACAGGTGGTAGAAACTATCGAAGAAAGCAAAGAGAAACTTGAAGTCGAAGCGAAACAGCTGGGTGATACTGTGCAGGAACAGTTACGCCAGTTAAAACAGGATCTGTTACAACGGATCGATACTCTGAAAGAGCAGTTTTTTGGTTCGCAAAAAGAACTGACTGAATTAACCAGTTTTATCAAAACCGAATTTACCGCAGTGATTGAAGACTTATCCAATATGGGTAAAGAACTGAAAGAAGATGTCAGCCAGATCTCGACCAAACATAAAGAGCATCTGACTGGTACATTCAAGCGCTCAAAAGACAGCACCATTGAAGTCCTGAAAAAGGTCAAACCCATGGTAAAAGCTGAAAGTTCAGAAAAAAGCCTTGAGCTGAAGAGTTAAGGGAATACGCTGACTAAAATTGCATGAAAGGAGAACTAGATATGTTCTCCTTTGTCTTTTTGAGGCAAACGGACTCACAATAATAATGAAAGGGGGTCACGATGCAGCAGCATTATTTTGCAGGTGTACTTGGTTTACTGACGCTGATTATGATGCTTAATCTGGAAAGTTGGTTGATGCGTGCACTTTATCTGGGTGTGATGATGTTATGCTTGGGATTCTTTGGACTAACTTTTGGAACGATTATCCTGATCATCTTCACGTTAACTATAATTTTTTATGCCGCGGTAAAATCAGTGCAGGACAATTACCGCTTACATCACTAAAATGTCGAAAACAATTAAAACGAACTCTTAGTCTATCAGCTTAAATATCGTTTAAATTATTATTAAAGTAGCCAACCCTAAGTATAGAGAGCAGGCTAGTTGTATCAATTTAATTTTGACCTGAATCCATGTAATGAAAATACAGGTAAATATTTTCCTCAAGCTATAACAGCGAGCTTTGAACGGATGAGCCGGAAAAGCCCATAAAAAAACGTGAGACTTTAATGCTCACGTTTTTTAATATCTTTTTTATCCAGTAAATGCTTTTAATCTGCATTAAAAGACATGCAGCCAATCCCGTTTATTGTGGAAGTCTGCTTCTGGACTGCTGTGCTGCATTGCAAAGTATTGATCACCTTGTGAGGTTTTTAATACTGCTGTCAGACCAATAAACAGGTCTGCCCATTTAAGTTTGTGCTCAACCATAAACTCGGTCAGATCCAGACTGACATTAAGGCCATAATGGGTGCGTTTAAGCTGATTCAGTTCGATATCGTATGCAGCAGGTGGCGGCATATCTTCCGGATAGCGATATTCCTCAAACTGATAGGCTTGCCAGGCCTGAGAAGGGGAGAGATTGATTTCGCGATAATAATCTTCACCCTGAACCCCGATAAAGATTTCAAAGCAGGTCTGTTCCCACAAAAAATCACGACGGGGATGTGCAGTAACCATTTCTGGCCACAGCACGTACTGGTTGGGATCGCGCAACCAAAATCCGACATTCAAGCTGCATGGATTTTGCTGTTCGATGGCACCGACCAATGAGATTGCCTGAAAACGGCGATCAAATGCGCTGAGTTCGTAACTGGCCATAAATCCTGTACTTAGTTAGAAAGATGGGCAAAACGGACAAGATTGGATAACTTCTGGTTTTGCTTTGGAGCTTTCTTGTAAAGCAGCGCAATTTTACCAATAGTTTGTACCACTTCAGCACCTGTAGTTTCTGAAAGTTCAGCAATGAGTGCTGCACGTGCTTCACGGTCTTCAGCCACCACTTTTACTTTAATGAGTTCGTGATCATTAAGGGCACGATTTAGCTCTTCAACTACAGATTCAGTTAAGCCTTTGTCACCAAGCATTACAACCGGGTTTAATGCATGTCCAATTTGACGTAAACGCTTACGTTCCTGAATAGATAAAGACGCCATGAGAGATAACCTAATTTTTAAAACGGCTTAGTATAGCAAAAGCGAAAAACAAACGCTGTAAATTCTCAGGAAATAATCACTTGTAAATAATCGCAAATCACACCGGAATACTCAGATTTAGATACACATGTATACTGCAAAAAATGTGTTTTTCACGTACAATGAATCATTAGAAGTTTTTTTTATTTAGAGAGTTATGGCAACACGCATTACCAACCAAAAGTTATCTAAAAGTAGTCGTGCGTGGATGAGAGAGCATCTTGATGACTTTTATGTGAAAAAAGCACAAAAAGAAGGTTATCGTGCCCGTGCTGCGTACAAGTTGCTAGAAATTCAGGAAAAATACGGCATTATCAAACCCGGCATGACTGTAGTGGACTTAGGTGCTGCCCCAGGAAGCTGGTCCCAGATTGCCGGAAAACTGGTCGGTGATAAAGGTCTGGTGATTGCATCAGACATCTTAGAAATGGATGCGCTACCTGATGTGACTTTCTTGCAGGGCGATTTCCGTGAACAAGAAGTATTCGATAAATTGTTAAATATTTTAAACGGACGCACAGTAGACGTTGTAATTTCAGATATGGCCCCCAATACATCAGGTAATAGAGCTGTAGATCAACCACGTCAGATTTATTTATGTGAACTTGCTCTGGATTTTGCCAACAAGGTACTCGGTCCGAAAGGACAGTTTGTAGTGAAAGTATTCCAGGGTTCAGGTTTTGATGAATTTCGTAAAGAAGTCGTTAACAGTTTTGATGTATTGAAGACGATTAAACCTGCTGCATCACGTGCCCGTTCGAAAGAAGTGTTTTTGGTCGGACAGGGACGCAAGAAGGCTTTGAAATAAAGTTTACTTGCCAACACGTTAAAAATTGTGCATTTTGTAGGTTTTTACATTATTGCAAATTGATTTGCAGCTTATTGATTAAGGTCACCCTTCGAGGGCATGATCAAATTAGATTGGAATGGGAAATAAAGCTTTGAGCGATCTTTTTAAGAATGCCGTATTGTGGCTCGTGATACTGGGTGTGCTGGTGTTAATCTTCAGCAACGTCAGTGACCGCAATCAACCGACTACAATGAACTATTCGGAGTTTGTTGCCGCGGTCAATGCTGGCCAAATTAAACAAGTTACAATTGATGGCGAAAGAATTCGCGGTGAAAAATCAAACGGTTCAGAGTTTGAAAGCATTCGCCCGGCAGTTCAAGACCCAGAACTGATGCCAAGCCTGATTAAAAATAATGTAGTCGTTGAAGGTGAAGCGCCTCAACGTCAAGGCTTGCTCATGCAATTGCTGATTGCAAGTTTCCCTGTGCTTCTAATCATTTTGTTATTCATGTTCTTTATGCGCAACATGGGTGGCGGTGCAGGCGGCAAGAATGGCCCAATGAGCTTTGGTAAATCTAAAGCGAAAATGCTATCTGAAGACCAGATCAAAGTAACATTTACTGATGTGGCGGGTTGTGATGAAGCAAAACAGGAAGTGGTCGAAATCGTTGACTTCCTGAAAGATCCTGCAAAATTCAAACGTCTGGGTGCGACTATTCCTAAAGGCGTCCTGATGGTGGGTCCTCCAGGTACAGGTAAAACCCTGCTGGCTAAAGCCATTGCAGGTGAAGCAAAAGTTCCATTCTTTAGTATCTCAGGTTCTGACTTCGTTGAAATGTTTGTCGGTGTCGGTGCATCTCGTGTACGTGACATGTTCGAACAGGCAAAACGCCATGCACCATGTATCATCTTCATTGATGAGATTGATGCAGTCGGTCGTCATCGTGGTTCAGGTACAGGTGGTGGTCATGATGAACGTGAACAGACTCTGAACCAGATGCTGGTAGAGATGGACGGTTTTGAAGGCAATGAAGGCATTATCGTGATCGCTGCAACTAACCGTGCTGATGTACTGGATAAAGCTTTACTTCGTCCAGGCCGTTTCGACCGTCAAGTCATGGTAGGTCTGCCAGATATTAAAGGTCGTGAGCAAATCCTGAATGTACATTTGAAGAAATTGCCTTCTACTACGGGTGTAGATGTCAAAGTGCTTGCTCGTGGTACACCAGGCTTCTCAGGTGCCCAGTTGGCCAACCTTGTAAACGAAGCGGCATTATTTGCTGCACGTCGTAACAAGAACACCGTCGATATGCATGACTTTGAAGATGCGAAAGACAAACTGTACATGGGCCCTGAACGTAAATCGATGGTACTTCGTGAAGAAGAGCGTCGTGCTACGGCTTACCATGAAGCAGGTCATGCGATTGTGGCAGAAATGCTTCCAGGTACAGATCCTGTGCATAAAGTCACCATCATGCCGCGTGGCTGGGCATTGGGTGTCACCTGGCAGTTGCCTGAGTTTGACCAGACTAGCCATTATAAAGACAAGATGTTGAATGAACTTTCAATCCTGTTTGGTGGTCGTATCGCAGAAGAAGTATTTATTAACCAGATGTCGACTGGTGCTTCGAATGACTTTGAACGTGCAACTAAAATGGCACGTGCAATGGTGACCAAATATGGTATGTCGGACAAGTTAGGCGTCATGGTCTATGAAGATGACTCTCAACAGTCATTTATGGGTAGCATTGGTACCCGTACGATTTCTGAGGCCACCCAACAACAGGTAGATACGGAAGTTCGTCGCATCATCGATGAGCAATACAAGGTTGCACGCGATATCCTTGAAAATAACAAAGATATTGCCCATGCCATGGTGAAAGCGCTACTTGAGTGGGAAACAATTGATCGTGAACAGATTCGTGACATTATGGAAGGTCGTGAGCCAAAACCACCTAAAGTTTATGTTTCAGACAATCCAGTGATTGATGTAACACCGACTGATGGTCCAATGACTCCTCCGCCATTACCAGCGAACTAAGTTAACAATTAAAACCACCTTCGGGTGGTTTTTTTATGGCTATTATTTTGTCATATCTAGTTGAATGCTATAGTCAACTCATAAAAATCAATGAGTAAAAATAAGAATGAATTTACCTGTTCTGGAATCCGATATTTATCAGCTACGTTTGGAGCCACTGAGCTGGGAACATTTTGCAGACTTAGAAACTGCATGTGCCGAAGGGGACTTAGGGGAAGTGTTATATAACTCGGTGCCTTACCTACATAAACTTAAACACTACTTTATCCAAGCTTTTGAACAGCAGTCCAAAGGTGAAAGAATGGCTTTTGCCGTGATTGATTTGAATTCGGGCCGCGCCATTGGCACCACCAGTTATCATGATATCAAGCCAGAAATTCCACGCGTTGAAATTGGCTTTACCTGGTATGCCAAACCTTATCAACGAACCTATGTAAACCGGGTCTGTAAATATCTTTTGTTGCAGCATGCATTTGAAGAGCTGAATGCTCAAGTGGTAGGCTTTCGGACTGATCATCTGAATCTCAAAAGTCAAAAAGCTATTGAAGCTCTGGGTGCCAAACAGGATGGCAGCATTAGATGTCATATGCTGCGTAAAGATGGCGTGACACTCAGAGATAGTTATATCTATAGTATTTTAAAAAGCGAATGGGTTGATGTAAAAGCGTTACTGCAAGCCAAGCTGATGCAATATTCCAATAAGAACCACTTTGAAATCTAAGCCTTGATTAGATTGAGCTTTGCTTTATTGACCTTTCCATAAGACAATACCGGGGTTATTGTGAACTAGGAGTGAACCATGCAGCTGAAGCCATTACTACCACAGATCTGGACTTTCGGTCATTTGAAACTGGATTTGTCTCAGCCGCATGTGATGGGAATTTTAAATGTGACTCCGGATTCCTTTAGCGATGGAGGGCTACATAATCAGAAAGATCAGGCAGTAGTAAAAGCCTTGGAAATGATCGCTGATGGTGCCACTGTGATTGATATCGGGGGGGAATCTACACGTCCGGGTGCATCAGTCGTGGACGTTGAAGAAGAACTTCGTCGTGTGGTTCCAGTTGTAGAAGAACTATCTAAACATGATGTGATCATCTCGATTGATACCTCACAGCCGGAAGTCATCAAAGCAGCCGTCAAGGCTGGTGCACATATCTGGAATGATGTACGCGCGCTCACTCGTCCACAAGCGTTAGAAACGGCAGCAGAACTGAATATTCCGGTGATCATCATGCATATGCGTGGTGAGCCGACTACGATGAATAATCTGGATCAGTATGATGATGTGACTCAGGATGTGATTCGGGAACTGACACAACGGGTTCAAGATGCTTTAGATATCGGCGTTAAAGCTGAAAATATCATGATTGATCCTGGTTTTGGTTTTGCCAAAAATGCCCAGCAAAATCTTAAATTGCTTCAGGAATTTTATAAACTGACTGAAATGGGCTATCCAGTTCTTTCTGCCTTATCCCGCAAACGTTTTATTGGTGCTGCACTAGATGGTGCAGAACCTCAAGCACGTGCAGTAGGTTCGGCTGCGGCGCATTTGCTGAGCATTCAGCAAGGTGCCTGTATGGTTCGTGCACATGATGTCAAGGCAACAGCAGACGCCATAAAAATCTGGAAAGCTATGCAAAATGCCTAAATCTGGGCTGAAAGACATCTAAGGGCACAAGCTGTTTGGCTTTTAAACAGCAATGTGCTATACAGGCACGCTTAAGTTAGATTGTCATCTTTTAGAGTGCCTGTAATGTTTGCAGATTTACTTCTCCCCATGTTCGATGATGAATATTATCCCGATATTCTGGTTGCAGAAATCAAGCAACACATCGAACGCTTTGCTTCTAAAGTATCTAAATCCAGTTTATCAGATCAGGACGTGTACCAGCTAGCGCATGAGACTGTGGCAGACATCAATGCCATGAAGCCGCAGTTTGAAGATCTGGACTCTTCTCTGGATAATACTGCCGCAGACTATATTGCCGAGGCCATGATGATGGTCGTGCAAGAACAGGGTCTGTTTGATATTGAAATGGAAGAACTGGTCGTTAACCGCGAATGGTAAAAAAAGCCCTGTTAAACAGGGCTTTTTTTTAATGATCTGAAAATACGTCTTTTAAATTTTTATAATGAATTTCATCTAATAGTTTCTGTTCTTCCAGCATGCAGCTATGATGTAAATCCAGATAATACTGTTTTAAATCTTTGTGATAAGGCACTGGTTCCGGCTCTTTGCTTTGCGACTGCTGATAAGACCAGTAAGCCAGTTGACGGATTTTCTGCAAACGTACCAGAAGGGTGCTGCGAGTCGAAACTCTAAAACAAGGCTCGACTAAAACTGGTACAAGGCTACTGAAAGCAAGCAGGGCCAAGCAAGGCAAGGTAACAAATGCTGAGTGAAAATACTGATAATTTATAAATGACAGAATCGCAATCAGGGTTTGCATATACAGGCAGAGTTGCAAACGCTTGGCATAGCGGGCAGAACTGTATTTCGCCTGAAACTGGGCACGCCAGATATAAGGATAAAGCATGCCAATCATGACAATGGTACCTGCACTGAGCGCCTGATATTTTGAAGTGACAAAGTCAGGATAAAACGGCAGCGAAAAGCACAGGCAGCAAAAACCTGTGATCATGATCAGAATACCGATACGTAAATACAGATATAGATCAGTGGTCTGGTTCAAATATTTATAACGGCCATAGCTGAGGCTACAAAAGAATGCATCAGGATGGCGTAATTGCAATCTGGCTAGATCAAAAGAACGGGATGCAGACATGGGGAGGGCACATTCTATTGGTGATAATCACGCATAAAAAAACCAGCTGAATGCTGGAGATTTTTCATTGCACCATTCTAATCAGAATTAAAATGGTGCCCGAGGCCAGACTCGAACTGGCACGCTTTGTGGGCGGGGGATTTTAAATCCCCTGTGTCTACCGATTTCACCACTCGGGCATGTGCGCAATAATAGAGGACGAAATAAAGCTTGGCAAGTAAATTTCAATACGTTTGCTTTATTTTAAAGCAATTCAGTAGCTTAAATTTAAAAATTAATTCCATAGTGCTGGATAATAAGCGTGAGAAGTCATGTAATTTTCTATTTCAGGACGTGTTTAAAAAAACTTTTCACAGGTGCTCATCCAGATAAGTATCGATATCGATGTATTTAATCTTCTTGCACTGCTCATGTTCCAGTTTAAACAAACGGGTATGCAAATCCGCATAGTGCTGAAGCTGATTTTTCAATTCTTCATTTGGGGAGGTCGGCTTGGAATGAAAAAATAATTTCAGACGCAGTTTCCAGGTTTGTTGATAAGCCCAGAAACAGATGCAGCGTAACTGCTGCAGTTGATATTGTTCAGTTGTATTGGTAGTAGGGCGGAACATATTTTCTTTATAGAACCGTACAAAACCAAAACTGATCCCGAAAAAGAATAGAATCCACATGACCGTACTGCTTTGTAGAAAAACCAGATTCAGCGCTTCCAGTACAATGACTACAGTGAGTTTAATCGGTGTATGTCTTAAAAACTGATAGAGGGAATGGGAAGAGTGCCGGATCTGCTTGATCACCAGTGGAACCACCAGCATCAGAAATAACAGAATAGTCAGAATCGCATAACTTTGCGCCTGAAAGTTTTGGGCAGTTGACAGCTTAGAGGAATAAACATCTTTGAGAGCCAGGCTAATCGGTACAAAGATCATGGCAGCCAGCACCCAGGGAATCAGTTCCTTGAGATCACTTAAAATACCTTTAGTTTTGATCTGACCATAAAACAGATAATTTCTTTTAAAGGCAGCCGGATAAAGCAGTTTAAGTTGCTGCAATAAAAGATCAATCTGTTTGGTTTGCATAATAAAGAAGTAAATCAGAAACTTGCCGCCTACTATAGCCAATTTACGCCAGAATGATAGAGATGATCCGGATTTTGCAATTATTAGAGTTGAAGCTAAAGATTTTAATTTTTTAGTAAGGATTTATGCGAAAATAGTCCATTGCATATTTATTTTTTAGGGACAGTTTATGACTGATCAATCTCCTGCGACGCTAAGCGACATCGAAATTTTAGACATCCTTCAAACCATGAAGAATGATGAGCTAGATACGGAAGCAAAAGAAGTCATTCGTCAGGGTGGTAAAGCGGGTCGTCAGGAAGCGCATAAACAGGCGCTGGTTGTATTGAATCAGTCATTTGAAGAAAAATTTGTTGAAGCAGTTTCTCTGGCCCTGAATCTGAATGAAGCGCAAATCAAAAAAATCCGTTATAAGAAAGACCGTATCCGTATTTTAAAAGCCCGTGGTATTGATTACCTGGCGATTGATGGCGCGGAAACTGCCTTTGTACTGGCGCAGATTGCGCAGGCCATTCTGCGTGAAGATGCAGTCGTCACTCATGACCTGCATAATATTTTCCCATTCTGGAAAGAAGGCTGGCCAATGGTGCAATTTGATAATGCCTACAAAATCTTGCAGGAAGATATCCAGATCCATTATCAGGCAGTCCTTAAAGCACTTTTATCAAAAATCTAAATTGAATTGAATGTAAAAAAGCACCTTCGGGTGCTTTTTTAATGAGAATAAAATAGGGAAAGCAGCCAGCGTACAGGAAGGATAAACAGCCGCCACCAGGTGATGAGTGGATAATAAAAATATTCACCTATTCTTAAAGTCGAATCAAATCCTTGCCGATGCCGCTCATAAGGATAGGGAGTCAGCCAGATTGAAAGTAAAATGAGTACAATTGCTAGGATCAGAAATATAGGCTGTTGATCTTGCATAAAGAAAAAATAGATTAAATATAAGGCCGAATAAAAACTCAGACAGGCGAGTAGCGCAGCAATATTCATAAAAGTCTCATTATTATTGTTTTTGGAATTTTAAAAAAATTGAAGAAGAACCAGATTATTCTGATTCTTCTGTCGGTGGCTTTTTCACTTCTAGCATACGTGTAACCAGTAACTGGTCAATCTTGAAATGATCAACATCGACAACTTCAAACTTATAACCCGCATGTAGCACAATATCTGCTGGACGTGGAATTTTACGCAGCTTGAACATCATAAAACCAGCCAGAGTTTCATAATTCTCTTCATCCGGCATTTCATCAATTTCCAGCGCATGTTTGATGTCTTCAATAGGCGTACTGCCATCAATCAGCCATGAATTGCTGTCACGCTTAATGATCTGCTGGTCTTCTTCCAAGGGAGTAACCCAGTCGCCCATCACGGTAATCATGATGTCGGAAAGGGTAATGACACCTACGACCAAGGCATATTCATTAATAACGACTGCAAACTTTTCCTTGGTTGAACGGAAGCGATCCAGTAATTCAGATAGAGTCAGTGTATCTGGAATGGTCAGAACCGTACGGATGGTATTTTCATTCAACTGAAGTAAAGACTGATTATTCAGAATACGAACCAGAATATCTTTGGAGTCGACATATCCAATCACATCATCGATATTTTCATTACAGACCAGGAACTTGGAGTAAGGAAATTCAGCCAATTTCTGGCGAATACTGGCTTCAGATTCTTTCAAGGTAAAGAACACCACATTTTCACGAGTCGTCATACTGGAAGGAACATTACGTTCTTCAAGCTCAAACACGTTCTCAATAAAGTGATGTTCCTGTTTCTGTAACACCCCTGCCTGAGCACCCGCATCCATTACCGCAGAAATATCAGCAAAGGTAATATTGTCATCTCGAATGGTATTCACTTTAAATAAACGGAATAACAGGTTCGCAATGGCATTGATGAACCAGGCCAATGGTTTACAGATTTTGATAAATACCTGAATCGGATTAATCACCGAGACAGAAATTTTTTCTGGAGCGATCATGGCCAGACGTTTTGGCATCAAGTCCGCAAACAGAATAAATAATGAAGTAACTGCAGTGAAGGACAAGCTGAACGCAATCGTTTCAGTCCAAGGACCTTGATAAAATCTGGAAAGTAAATTGATGATATAAGGGCGGAAGGCGCCTTCACCTAAAATACCGCCTAAAATGGCAACGGCGTTTAAGCCGATTTGGGAAGCTGCAAAAAAGTCAGCAGAGTTTTCTTGTAAATCTAAAACTTTTTGAGCGCGAATATCTCCCGATTCAGCCAAAATTTTTAATTTGACCTTACGAGCACCTGCAAGCGCGATTTCTGTTAATGATAAAAAACCGGCCCCCGCGATGAGTAATAAGATAATCACGATGTTTTGAAAGAGGCTCACGAATCCACCTGTGGATTAATATGATCTAGCTAAAAATATTTTTAACACAAAAAAAGACTTGAGGTACAAATAAAGCAACTCAAGTCTCTAGAGTATAAGCTTAAAAATGAGCAATTTAGCTAATATTCAATTTAATAATGCGAAAATTGCGAATTATTCATTAAAAATTCACGATTTTCTTCTTCGATCATCTGACGCGCTACATATAGAATCAGCTGCCGTAACCAGCGATGGGCGGGATGATGATGCAATAAAGGACACCACGCCATCTTCAATTCAAACTCAGGAATATAAAATGGTGGGTCTTTAATGAGTAAGTTCTGGTTTTTGGCTTGCAGACGTGCAATACGGGTCGGTAATGTTGCTACAAGATCTACATTGGCCGCCAAAAGACCGGGCATTTGATAGTGACGGGTAAATACCGAAATCTTACGTTTTTGGCCAATACGTTCAAGAGCCTGGTCAATCCAGCCGAGACCTGCCTGTTTCTCAGGGTTTACCCCAAAGCCAACGCCCATACCAGTTTTTGATACCCAGATATGCTGTGCATCCAGATAACTTTTCAGATTCAGGTTGCCCGCAGCCGGATGCTTGTTATTTAACAGGCAAGAAAAGCTGTCACGCCAAACCAGTACCTGGTGGAAGCTTTGTGGAATTTCATTAAAACGGTTAATTGCCAGATCAACTTTACCTTGTTCCATGTCACGATAGGACACATCACTTGGCGTTAAGAAGTCGAGAACCACATTTGGTGCTTCTGAACGTAATGCTTTCACCAAGCGTGGTACCAGTGTGGCTTCAGCATAATCTGAAGTCATGATACGGAAGACACGATTTGAGGTATAAGGACGGAACTCGGTACGCGGTTCCAGAATCATGGAAAGATCCGCTAAGGCGTCGCGGATACGAGGTTGGAGTTCTAGTGCACGTTCTGTTGGAGTCATACCTTCAGAAGAGCGAATTAAGAGGGGATCATTAAATAAATTTCGTAAGCGACGTAAAATGTTACTCATCGCAGGCTGGGTTACCCCAAGTTGTTCTGCAGCACGCGTGACATTTTTTTCACGTAGAAGTACGTCAAGATAAATGAGGAGATTAAGATCGACCCGCTCCAGATTCATAAAAAAAATACCGAAAATAAAATTATGAAATTATATGGATTATGCCATAACTACTATAGCTTGTGTACGCACTTAATGAAAAAAAGCCCAGCTGATTGTACTGAAATGCCTTTTTAAAACCTCTTTCACCGCAGATTTTGCCAGCCTGAACCCTTTTCTATTTTTAAGAGCAGAAAGCAAATCTGGCTGCATCCAAAAACGAAAGAATGTATTTCTGAAAAACAGAGGGAATTAGCAAATAATGTGCCAGATTTGACTAAAAATATTTCCACAAATAAATGAAAAATAATTCCTTCGAAATAAGTGTTCCAAGTTTTAAGGCTTAGAAAATAGACAAAAATTGCTGAAATTAAGCGCTGCTAAAGTCCCGCAAGACTTAAGTCTAATGAATATTTTTTACCCATATTGCTGATGTTTTAAACAAAATCTAATTTTAAAAATTCAAAAATAAAATATTAAATACAATAACTTATAAGGAGCTGATCAATATATAATTAGACTTTCATCTACATATTTTTTAAATAAATAATGATAATTCTTGCAGAATATTGGATTAATTTTTCGAAGCCCACTAATCTTTAGCTATCCCAACGGATCGTCGAAAATCTGAACAAGTCATTGAGGGTGTGATTTGAGCGGTTCGTTGCAGAAAAATCCTAATATTAATACAGGAATATATCATGACTACATACCAAACAGCGATTGATGCAATCCGCGAATTAAAAGCGAAATTCGGTAACACTTGGGCAGACATCAGTCCTGAAGATGCTGCGCGTATGCAAATGCAAAACCGTTTCAAAACTGGTTTAGACATTGCTAAATATACAGCGGCGATTATGCGTCGTGATATGGCTGCTTATGATGCCGACTCTAGCAAATACACTCAATCACTAGGCTGCTGGCACGGTTTCATCGCTCAGCAAAAAATGATTGCGAACAAAAAATACTTCGGTACAACTGAACGTCGCTATATCTACCTTTCTGGCTGGATGGTTGCTGCACTTCGTTCAGAATTCGGTCCTCTTCCTGACCAATCTATGCACGAAAAAACTTCTGTTCCTGCATTGATCGAAGAAATCTACACATTCTTACGTCAAGCTGATGCGAAAGAACTGAACGACCTGTTCCGCGCACTTAAAAAAGCTCAAGACGCTGGTGATACAGCTAAAGCTGCTGAAATCACTTCACAAATCGACAACTTCCAAACTCACGTTGTGCCAATCATTGCGGACATCGACGCTGGTTTCGGTAACGAAGAAGCAACTTACTTACTAGCTAAGAAAATGATCGAAGCGGGTGCTTGTGCACTTCAAATCGAAAACCAGGTTTCTGACGCGAAACAATGTGGTCACCAAGCTGGTAAAGTTACAGTTCCACACGAAGACTTCATCGCGAAAATCCACGCTCTTCGCTATGCATTCCTTGAAATGGGTCTTGACGACGGTATCATCGTTGCACGTACTGACTCTGAAGGCGCTGACTTGACTCAAAAAATCCCAGTGGTTAAAGAGCCAGGCGACATCGCTTCTCAATACATCAGCTACTTAGACACTCAAGAAATTGACATCTCTGAAGCACAAGAAGATGAAATCCTGATCAAACGTGATGGTAAACTTCACCGTCCTAAACGTCTTGCTTCTGGCTTGTACCAGTTCCGTGAAGGTACTCAGATCGACCGCGTTGTACTTGACTGTATCACTAGCTTACAAAACGGTGCTGACCTTCTTTGGATCGAAACTGCGACTCCAAACGTTGCTGAAATCGCTCACATGGTTAACCGTGTACGTGAAGTTGTGCCAAATGCGAAACTTGTTTACAACAACTCTCCATCATTCAACTGGACACTGAACTTCCGTCAACAAGCGTACGACCGTTGGGTTGCTGAAGGTAAAGACGTATCTGCATACGACCGCGCTAAATTAATGAGCGCTGAGTACGACGATTCTGAATTGGCTGCTGAAGCTGACGAAAAAGTACGTACATTCCAATCAGACGCTTCTCGTGAAGCAGGCGTGTTCCACCACTTGATCACTCTGCCTACTTACCACACAGCTGCTCTTTCTACTCACGAGCTTGCTCAAGGTTACTTCGGTTCTGAAGGTATGTTGGCTTATGTTGCTGGCGTACAACGTAAAGAAATCCGCGGTGGTATCGCTTGTGTGAAACACCAAGCAATGGCTGGTTCTGACATCGGTGACGACCACAAAGAAATCTTCGCTGGTGACAACGCGCTTAAAGCGGGTGACGATGCGAAAAACACAATGAACCAATTCTCTGCTTAATCAGCTCTGAATAGATTCTAAAAAACCCTGCGCAAGCAGGGTTTTTTTATGCCTAAAATAAAATGAATAACTCTATAAATTGTTGAAACAGCTAGATGAAAGGCAAAATCTTCATATTTTCTTCATGATTCAATTTTATACATATTTTTCTGTGATCAAGCCTTGCATTCTCCAAGCCCCTGCCTGAATATCCTTAAGCTGACTCAATAATGCAACGTCTTCCATAATTCCTTAAATTCAAAGTGATTCAGACTTATGCTGTCTAAGTTTTTCATTCATCGTCCTATTTTTGCAGGTGTACTGGCCATTGTGGTCATGGCCATTGGACTTTTTGCGGTGATGAATTTACCTGTTGAACGTTATCCGGATATTGCACCGCCTCGCATTACCGTGGCAACAACCTATACCGGGGCATCGGCAGAAACAGTAGAAGAGAGCGTGACCCAGGTGCTGGAACAGCAAATTAAAGGTATCGACCGCTTGCTGTATTTCAGCTCCAGCAGTGATTCTTCAGGTCGAAGCCGGATCAGCATCAGTTTTGAAAATGGCACCGATCCAGATACAGCACAAGTACAGGTTCAAAATGCGATTAACGGGGTTCTCAATCGTTTGCCTGACGATGTCCAGCGACAGGGCGTGAATGTCTTCAAATCTCTTGGCGATACCCATATGGTCATCGGGCTGTATGATGAATCACGGCGTAGTAGCAATATTGAACTATCTGATTATTTGACCACGCATCTGGAACAGGATATTTCCCGAATTGATGGCATTGGGGAAGTGGATGTTTTTGGTTCACAGTTCGCGATGCGCATCTGGCTGAATCCAGCAAAATTAAAACAATATAACCTGATGCCAAGTGATGTGCGGGCAGCGATTGAATCACAGAATACTCAGGTGGCAGCCGGCGCAATTGGGGACTTGCCGACAGTCGATGATCAGTATCTGAATGCCAAAGTCACATCAGGCAGCCGTTTAAAAACAGTCGAAGAATTTGAAAATATTATTGTGAAGTCTGCCCGGGACGGGAGCTTTATCTATTTAAAAGATGTTGCACGGGTAGAATTGGGTGCGGAAAATTATCAGTCATATAGCACTACCAATGGCTATCCTTCTGCCGGTCTGGGCATTTCACTAGCCTCCGGTGCCAATGCAATTGCGACGTCGAGTCTGATCAAGGCTGAAATCGAGCGACTTTCCCAGCAGTTGCCGGAAGGCTATAAAATTGCTTATCCGCGTGACAATACCCCGTTTGTCAAAGAATCGATTAAAGAAGTCGTTAAAACTTTATTCGAGGCGGTCATTCTGGTCGTCATCGTGATGTTTATCTTCCTGCAAAACTGGCGTGCGACCTTAATTCCGACTGTAACTGTGCCTGTAGTTTTACTCGGAACCATGGCGGTACTTTATATTTTGGGACTGAGTATTAATACGCTGACTTTGTTTGCCTTAGTACTGGCGATTGGCTTGCTAGTCGATGATGCTATTGTGGTGGTAGAGAACGTTGAACGTCTGATGCATGAGCAGCAACTTACAGCCAAAGAAGCAGCACTGGAATCCATGCAGGAAATCAGCGGGGCACTGATCGGGATTACCCTGGTTTTAACCGCGGTCTTTATTCCCATGGCGTTCTTTGGTGGCTCAACCGGGGTGATCTATCGTCAGTTCTCGATTACGCTCGTGGCAGCGATGTCTCTGTCGCTGATGGTCGCACTGATTCTGACACCTGCACTTTGTGCGCTGATTTTGAAACCGAATCCAAAACCTGCCAAGTGGGCGAGTTGGTTTAACCAGAAACTGGATGGTTTGAAGCATCGTTATCTGAAAGTTTCTAATGTCACTCTACAACATAAGGCCATTAGCCTGGTGCTTTTTGCCGGGTTGATCTGTGTATTTGCTTTATTCTACCGCGCCTTACCTACCAGCTTCTTGCCGAGCGAAGATCAGGGTATTCTGAATCTGCAGATCCGGTTACAGGAAGGTGCTCCAATGAAAAACACCATTCAGGTCGGTGAACAGATTCGTCAGTATTTTCTGGAAGAAGAAAAGGACAATATCGACTTGGTGATGTTACGTTATGGCCGTAACTTTTCAGGTACCGGTCAGAACCTGGCGACCGGTTTTGTAGCCTTAAAGCATTGGGATGACCGTTCAGGAGAAGAAAATACTGCGCAGGCGATTCGTGAACGTGCCATGAAGCATTTCCGTAGTAACCGCGATGCCCAAGTCAATATCAGTATGCCGGCTTCAGTGAATGGTTTAGGTCAAACCGACGGCCTGGATTTCTGGATTCGTGATATTAACGGTAATGGCCGTGAGTATCTCGAAGAACAGTTCCAGAATATGCAGGCTGGCGCAGCTCAATATAGTAGCTTTGAAAATCTGGATAAGCGCTCTAATCCGGAAAAAGCTGAACTGAAAGTCAATATTGACCAGAAACAGGCCATGGCCAATGGTCTGAGTCAATCCGCAATTAATAGTACGCTTTCAGCGGCTTGGGGCGGTAATTATATTAATGACTTTATTGATCGTGGCCGGATTAAACGGGTGATTATGCAGGGTGATGCAGAATTCCGTTCCAAACCTGAAGATCTGACACAATGGCATGTACGTAATGACCTGAACGAGATGGTGCCTTTTAGTAATTTCGCTCAGGTAGACTGGAGTGGTGGTCCCGAGGTAGTCAACCGTTTTATGGGTTATACCTCGCTACAAATGCAAGCGGATATGGTCAAAGGTTCCAGTTCTGGTGAAGCGATGCAAGATGTTGAAAATCTGGTGGCAGAACAGGATGGCATTGACGTGGTCTGGAGCGGTTTATCCTTTGAGGAAAAACAATCCAGTAATCAGGCAATCTGGCTTTATCTGGTGTCGATCGGTTTTATTTTCCTGTGTTTGGCTGCTTTATATGAAAGCTGGACGATTCCGACTGCGGTCATGTCCGCTATTCCTCTAGGGATTGGTGGGAATATCATTTTTAGTTTTCTGGCAGATTTTCCGAATGATATTTACTTCCAGATTGCTTTGCTGACCACGATTGGCCTGTCCTGTAAGAATGCAATTTTAATTGTAGAGTTTGCGGCATTGGCTCAGGAAAAAGGTAAATCGGTAGTTGAAGCTGCACTTGAGGGTGCGTCATTACGCTTGCGTCCAATCTTAATGACCTCTCTGGCCTTTGGTGCTGGTATTTTGCCACTGGTCTTTGCTTTCGGTGCTGGTGCAGCCAGTCGTCGTGAGATTGGAATTAGTGTTTTTGGTGGAGTGATCTTCGGAACAATACTGGTACTGATTTTTATTCCATTTATGTACGTTTTAATTCGCCAAATGACGATGAAGAAATCACATACTTAATATCAATGCAAAATATTGAGCTCAAAAATCCCCGTTATGACGGGGATTTTTTTATCAGAAATAAAGAGTTAAAGATTGGCTTAAATTTAAGCATGGTGTGAAAATTGCTATAGAAATCATCTATTCATGGCGTGTGCATTCTAAAGATGCATTTGATGGGGATTTCTAATTTATGTTGTCGCGCTTTTTTATTTATCGTCCCAAGTTTGCAGCAGTCATTGCAATTTTAATGATGGCCCTTGGGGTATTTGCACTTCAAAAAATTCCCATTGAACATATGCCAAATATGGATACGCCAGCTTTAGGTGTTTCCGCAGGTTATCGTGGTGCATCGGCTGAAACTGTTGAGCAATCGGTAACCCAGATTCTGGAACAGGCGGTAAAAGGCATTGAAGGTCTGGAAACTTTTCACTCCAGCAGTTCGGTTGGACGGGCTCAACTTACGCTGCAATTTGGGCAAGGAGTCGATCTTGATCAAGCCCAGTTACAGGTTCAAAACGCCGTCAATGGTGTATTGAGCCGCTTACCTGAAGAGACGCAGCAGGGCGGAGTCAATGTTTATAAGTCAGGGTATGACCAGTTTGCACTGTTAAGTTTATATGATGAGAGTGGACAGAGTAGCGTTACCGAACTTTCAGATTATTTGATGGTCCATGTCGAACCGCGTTTGTCACGTATTGAAGGTGTAGGGGAAATTGATCTATACGGTGCAGGTTATGCCATGCGGATCTGGCTAAATCCGCATAAGTTGCATCAGTTTAACCTGATGCCAAGCGATATTCGCAATGCCATTGAAACCCAGAACGCACCATTGGCTTCAGGCGCAATTGGCGGTTTGCCGACGATGCAGGATCAATATCTCAATGCCAAGGTCAGTGCGGGTTCACGTTTAAGCAGTGTGAAAGAATTTGAAAATATCATCGTTAAAACCACAGATTCCGGTTCATTGCTGTATTTAAAAGATGTGGCACGGGTAGAACTAGGTGCAGAAAGTTATAACCACATTAACTATACCAACGGACAGCTCTCTTCAGCTTTATCGATTACTTTGGCACCGCGGAGTAATGCCATTGCCGTGTCCGAGCAGATTCAAGACGTATTAAAAAATGCTCAGGCCAATTTGCCACCGCACTACCAGTTGCAAATGACCATGGATAAAACCCCATTTATTACCAGCTCTATTGAACAGGTAGCTAAAACTCTGGTTGAGGCCATTATTCTGGTCATTGTGGTAATGTTTATCTTCCTGCAAAACTGGCGTGCCACGATTATTCCGGCCGTTACGATTCCGATTGTGGTTTTGGCGACCTTTGCAGTGCTGTATGTCTTGGGTATGACCTTGAATAGCTTTACCTTGTTTGCCCTGATCTTAGCCATCGGCCTGCTAGTCGATGATGCCATTGTAGTGGTGGAAAATATTGAACGCCTGATGCAGGATGAACATCTGGATGCCAAAGCGGCTGCCTTAAAGTCAATGCAGGAAATGAGCGGAGCACTGGTCGGTATTACGCTGGTACTTACCGCAGTATTTATCCCGATGGCTTTCTTTGGCAGTATCACTGGGGTGATTTATCGTCAATTTTCTATCACTTTGGTGGTAGCGATGTTGCTGTCTTTATTTGTGGCCTTGGTGATTACCCCAACATTTGCGGCACAACTCCTCAAACGCAAACATCATCAGGCTCGCTGGGCGCAGCGCTTTAACCATGGCATGGATCAGCTCAATGCCGGTTACCAAAAAGTTTCAGCTCAAAGCATGCGTCTGAAATTCACGATGTTGGCACTGTTTAGTGTGTGCATAATGGGCTTCGGTTGGGTATATAAGCATTTGCCGGAAGGATTGGTGCCCACTGAAGATATGGGCTTTGTTATGGGGCAGATTGTCATGCCGGGCAATGCACCGCGTACAGAAGTCGAAAAAGTCGGGCGTGAAGTACAAGATTATTTGATGAAACACGAATCGGAACACATTCAGAGTGTAGGTGTCTGGTATAGCGGCAACAACGTCGGTGTAGGCCCGTATCGTGGGCAGCTCTTTGTGGTATTAAAAGACTGGGCTGAGCGCAAAAATCCTGAAGATTCAGTCTTTGCTATTGTCGATCGAGCACAGAAACACTTTGCCAATCATGCTAATGCCCAAATTCTCTTTATGGCGCCTTCCATGTCGAGTAATGGTCGTGTAGTCGATTTCTGGTTGCAAGACCTGGATTATAAAGGGGCTAAATTTTTACAGGAGGCATTTGGCCAGATTGAAGCGCGTGCCCAAGGCAAATCATCGATTGAATTTTTACAGCTGGATCAACCTAAAGAAAGTGCTGAGCTGAATATCAAACTTGATGCAGAACGTGTGTTAAAGCATTCCATTCCTCAGCAAAATGTAAACAGTACTTTGGCTGCAGCGTGGGGTGGAACTTATATCAATGACTTTATTGATCGTGGGCAGATTAAGCGTGTGATTATGCAGGGTGAAGCAGAATACCGTTCTAAACCTGAAGATCTGGCCTTCTGGCATGTACGCAATCAAAAAGGTGAAATGCTGTCGTTTAACCAGTTCAGCAGTCTGAATTGGCAGGGCGGGCCGAACAGTATTAACCGCTATATGGGTTATAACGCTGTTCCAGTCTATGCCGGGATTCCAAAGGACAAGTTTTCCAGTCAAACCATGCAGGATGTTGAAGCATTGGTAGATGCCCCAGAAGGCGTAAATCTGGCCTGGAGCGGAGCCGCACTGGAAGAAAAGCGCAGCAGCGGTCAGGCGATTTTTCTTTATGTGATTTCGATTGCCTTTATTTTCCTGTGCTTAACCGCTTTATATGAAAGTTGGACCATTCCTGCGGCCGTGATCAGTGCCATTCCATTGGGGGTAGGCGGCAGTATCTTATTTTGCTGGGTCTTTGGTTTCGCCAATGATATCTTTTTTCATATTGCCTTGCTGACGACGATTGGTCTGTCCTGTAAAAATGCCATTCTGATTGTGGAGTTTGCTGCACGGGCAGAGAAAGCAGGAAAAACAGCTATAGCTGCAGCTTTAGAGGGAGCAAGTTTACGCTTGCGGCCTATTCTCATGACTTCTATTGCTTTTGCTGCGGGAGTAATCCCTTTGATTTTCGCTTCTGGGGTCAGTGCGATCAGTCGTCAGGAAATTGGTGCCAGCGTTTTGGGCGGGGTCATTTTTGCGACTATTCTGGTGTTATTCTTTATCCCGTTTATGTATGTGTTAATCCGAAACCTGTTTCGTGTCAAAGCAACAAATAAAGTTATACAAATCAATCAGGAAAATGAGGAATACTCACTCTAGGGCGGGTATGTTTCATACCTGCATGGAATGACGGTAGGGAAATGCAGCACCAAGAAAAAATACAGCAACTACATGAGACTCTGCTGACAGGGGAAAATAATATTCATCAGCTTCTGCAAAAGCTGAATATTGCCGATCAGGCCAGAATTTTGTCTGAGCTTGGACCAGCAGAACGCTGTCACTATTTCAAGCAGCTGGAACGTCAGGCAGAAGTACTGGAGTACTTGCCACTGGCCATGCAAATCCAGCTGGCCTATCAATTTCCTCTGGAGCAACTGGCCAGTCTGATGGATGCCATGCATTCCGATGACTTCATTGATTTATACAAGCAGATGCCCTGTGAAGTGCAGCAGCAGTTACTTGGCAAATTATCCACCCAGTCGCTACAAACCCTGCGAGAGTTGCATGCTTATCCGGAAGAAACAGCCGGCGCATTAATGAGTTCGGACTTCGTTACACTTGCTCCCGAGCTTAGCATGACTGAGGCGATTGAAACGCTACGTGATATTGCGGGGAATCATGACACTTTATATCTGATCTATATCGTGGATGAGAAACAGCATCTGCTCGGTGTGATTTCCTTGCGACAAATTATTCAGGCACGGCCGGATGCCACTATTAATGAGGTCATGACCACAGATGTAGTCTATGCCACGGTAGATGAGGATCAGGAGCAGGTCGCCCGTACCTTGGCCTATTATGATTTTATCGCCTTGCCTGTGGTCGACGCGACCCAGAAGCTGGTCGGGATTATTACCTATGATGATGCCATGGATATTGCTGAGGCAGAAAGCACCGAGGATATTTTAAAATCCGGTGCAGTGACGCCTTTGAATGAACTGAGCCTGAAAACTGCACCGATTCTCAGACTGTATCAGAAACGGGTATTCTGGCTGGTCATCCTGGTGTTTGGCAGTCTGCTCTCCGGAATCGGGATTGCCCATTTTGAAGATATTATTTCTACCCATATTGTGCTGGTATTTTTCTTGCCATTATTGGTGGGAAGTGGGGGGAATGCTGGCTCACAATCTGCCACCCTAATGGTGCGTGCCTTGGCAACAGGCGATGTGCAGTTTAAGGACTGGTTCAGCCTGCTTGGTCGTGAATCTCTGGTTGCCTTATGTCTGGGTGGAACGATGGCCATTGCAGTATCAATTCTGGGTTATATTCGAGGCGACTGGATGGTCGCCGTTGTACTCGCTTTAAGTATGTTAGGTATTGTGCTGATGGGATGTCTAGTCGGCATGAGTTTACCCTTTATTCTCAATAAATTGAAAATGGACCCAGCCAGTGCATCAGCACCTCTGGTGACTTCAATTTGTGATGCCACCGGGGTGATTATTTACTTGTTTATTGCCTCTCAATTATTGTTTTAAATACTTAGCAATTACAACTTAAATAGAAAAAATACTTTATGCTCAATTACATTAGTCTCATTTCTGGAAGAACCTATGCCTGATCTTGGACAAAAAAATAAACTGAGCCAACACGATGTCATTCGGTTGGAGCGGGATCTGGCCAAGTTCGCCAATATGATGGATTCGGTGGTACGTATTCCGTTTACCAAACAGGGCGTTGGGGCAGATGCCGCCTTAAGTACCATTCCAGTGGCGGGAGATATCGCAGGTTTTGTATTGACTAGTTATGCAATTTATAAAGCCCATCAGATTGGTGTGCCGAATGAAAAATTAAAGCCAGTCCTAAAAATGGCCGTCATGGATGCTGTGGTCGGCTTTATTCCTGTAGCGGGAACAATATTTGATATTTTTATTCGTCCTAGCCGTAAGGCACTGGATATTGTGCATCAGCATATCCGGGACGAATACCAGATTCGTACCGATCATCATGTGGTGCATCCATTTCTGCATGAAAGTCTGGAACGCAGACAACAGCAATCCGCTTTCTGGCGTAATCCTGTGGTGGCCTGGATCTGGATTCATCTGCCAGATCTTTTAGGAACTTTCTTTTTGATTCTGTTAATTATGGCTATTGGCTGGGGCACAATGCAGCTCTTTCAATGGTTTAAAGCCTGAAGGTTTATCAATATAAACTTAATAAAAAAGCCTGCATTCGCAGGCTTTTTTCTATCAAGCAATTAATATATTGTTTAAGGGCAATCGAGTTGTTGCAAAGCAGCAACACGTTGTTCAATCGTTGGGTGAGTCTGGAACAGAGCCGCCAGACTAAAACCTTGTTCCTGACCAGCCGAAATCGCAAAGGCTTTCATTTCTTTCGGCATAGCATCCGGCATTTCTGATTCAGCCTGTAAACGTAATAACGCTGAAATCATGGCCTGTTTGCCTGCCAAACGTGCACCTGCCTCATCAGCACGGTATTCACGGTAGCGTGAGAACCACATCACGATCGCTGAAGCCATAATACCAAATACGATATCCAGCACAATGGTAATCACAAAATAGCCAATACCCGGTGCTTCACCTTCTTCACGGCCGAAGATTGTACGGTCTACGAAATCACCAACTACACGGGCAAAGAACATGACAAATGCGTTGACCACACCTTGAATCAAAGCCAGTGTCACCATATCGCCATTGGCAACGTGACCGATCTCATGCGCCAGTACCGCGCGAAGTTCATCTTTATTCATGCGTTCAAGCAGACCCGTGGACACAGAAACGAGCGCATCGTTCTTGTTCCAGCCTGTTGCAAAAGCATTTGACTGATAAGATGGGAAAATACCCACTTCCGGCATTTTAATGCCAGCGCGCTGAGAAAGTTGCGCAACTTCTTGTAATAACCATGCTTCTGCCTGGTTACGAGGGGCATTTGGGTCAATCAGTTCAGTACCGGTTGTTTTTTTCGCCATCCATTTAGACATGAACAGGGAAATCAGTGATCCCACCATACCGAACACAAAACAGATCACCAACAGGTTGCCTAGATTCAAGCCACCCGCGCCATGGTAACTACCGACACCGAAGAGTGACAGGATAATGCCAGCTACAACCAGTACCGCGAGGTTGGTTAGCAAGAACAAACCAATCCGCATCATTGAGAAATCCTCTTATTATAAAAAAATAATCTGATTAGAAAATGAAAATCATTGAAATCAATATGGGGTGAAATGACTAAAAATTCAAGAAAAAAATGGCCCTAGATCACAAAACACAGCTTTATTTTTTGCTGCATTTTCGCTAAGGCCATTCAGAATCAAATAATTTTGATTTATTTATTCACTTAAATAAATTTTAGCTGCTGCTGTTGCATTCGCCGTTGCATAAGAGCCCATCGGTGCATCGGTATAACTACCATCAGCATTCATAATAATCTGACGCTGATACTTGGCTGCCTGAATGTGCGAAGTGCTGCTGCTATCATTGGAGTAATTTGCTGAACTGGCAATGATGCGGCCTTCACTGGATGGTGTGTTAGACGTGGTCGTACTTGCACTCAGGCCATGAGTATACAGGTTTTGAAAACGGCTGGTCACACGGCGCACATAATCCTGGGTTTCCCGGAAAGGCGGGATTCCACCGTATTTACTGACATTGCCTTCACCGGCATTATAGCCCGCCAGTGCCAGGCTGGTATTGCCATTAAAACGCTTCAATAACCAGGCCAGATATTTAGCACCCGCCATAATATTCTGATGCGGATCATAAGCATTACTAACATTAAAGCGACGTGCTGTGGCTGGCATCAGCTGCATCAAACCTTGTGCACCCACAGGGGAGCGGGCATGGGTATTAAAACCGGATTCAGTATGCATGACTGCTTTAATTAAACCTTCAGACACACCATAAGTCTGTGCGGCCTGACGAATGATCGAATCAAAAGCATTCTTATTCTTGCTATAGCTAGGCAAAACCGACGACTCGCTGCTGCCCCAGTTACTATAGCTATGAATATTGCTATCCGGATAATAAGTCTTCTTTTCGACCTGAAGATGATTATAACGGCTCTTCTTATTGGTCAATAAGGTACTGCCGTTTTTATCACGCAACTGATAGATGGTTTCACCGGCATACACCAAATGACTACAGCTCAGCATAACCAAGCTACCGATCAGTTGACACCCCAAGAAATACGTCTTTATTTTCATTGTTTATATTTGATAAATAATAAGCTAGAAAAATTCATGGATGAGTTTAACAAAAAATTACGTAATGCACAGCCTTATACGCTGCATTTATAAACGAGTATGTAAACAGGAACGCCTGTCAATATTTTGAACACTAAAATATTTTTTTTATTTAATTTAAAACCTTAGGGTTGACAGGTTTAAGTTATTGATTTTAATAATAAAATAAATTGATCAAAAAATAATCAATTTAAAGAAAAGCCTTAAATTTTGAGGTGAACAAGTTGTCAAGTCCATTTCAATCCACAAAGTTATCCACAGCTTTTGTGGACAACTGTGGAAAAGTCCAAAAGATAAGCATCTCGCCTAAAAATTGAACTAAATCGTTCAATATATCAATCAAAATAAAACATGAAAATGAAACTAATATGGCATTTGTATGAAAATAAATTCTTTTGATGCGATACGGAACCGAATCAGCTAAAATTGCGCGGTATTTTTATTTATGGGTTATTCTCGTCTATGTACTCGCCAGTTGAATCCGAGCAAGGATTTAATTTCAAACCTGAACTGCCAACAAGCTCTGCCTACTACCGTTTGTTGAAGAAGCTTCGCCGCCAGGTCGGACATGCCATTCGCGACTTCAAGATGATTGAAGACGGCGACAAGGTCATGGTGTGTATTTCTGGTGGTAAAGACAGTTATACCTTGCTTGATATCCTGCTTCAATTTAAACGCATTGCACCGATCAATTTTGATGTAGTGGCAGTTAACCTGGACCAGAAACAGCCCGGTTTCCCGGAAGATGTATTACCGCGTTATTTAGAAGAAAATAACATTCCGTATTACATCTTGGAAAAAGATACCTACAGCATTACTAAAAAACTGACACCAGAAGGTAAGACTTACTGTGCAGTATGTTCACGTCTGCGCCGTGGTTCTTTGTACGGTTTTGCTCAGGAAATTGGGGCGACTAAAGTGGCACTGGGTCATCACCGTGATGATATTCTGGCAACATTCTTTCTGAACCTATTCCATGGGGGCAGCCTGAAAGCCATGCCGCCAAAACTGCTGTCTTCTGACAAAAAGAACATTCTGATTCGTCCATTGGCCTATGTGGAAGAAAAAGACATCATCAAATATGCACAGATGCGTCAATTTCCAATTATTCCATGTAATCTATGTGGCTCTCAGGAAAATCTTCAACGTGCTATTATCAATGACATGTTACGTGAATGGGACAATGCGCATCCAAAACGTCTGCACAGCATCTTTGGTGCCTTGCAAAATGTTTCACCATCTCAGTTAGTTGACCGCGAATTATTTGACTTTGAAATTCTGGATAGCCAGCGCGAATTCGATTTCAAAGGCAGCTGTTCAACTGAAGAGGCGGTAGAAGGCGAGAACCGCCGTATCAATATGGTCAATCTGGGCTTTGCAGCAGACTAATTGACCTATATAAAGTTAAGCCGATACAGGCATGGGCTACGGCCGATGCCTGAATCAAAAATAACGCATGATAAGAACTACAAAAATTGAACGGTGCGTACAAAATTCGTTAGCCTTTGCCATAATGATCATGTTATAACAAGTCACAAGCATAATAGCTTCAACCTGATGTCGTCTGGATAGTCGACACAAATGAATAAATAAATTGAGGAAAGATCATGCCTGCTTTTTTAACTGATGATTGGTTTTCGACTGTAGACACGCTCACTGCACAAGCTGGTGATTTGGATTTGCCACCTGCTTTGGCAAATCTAGCAATTAATTTGGTCGTTGCAGACACTACAGGTAATACAGAATTATCTTTGGAAGGTGGCGCGATTAAAAAAGGTTTGTCTCCAAATGCAAAAACAACATTGAACATGGATGGCGAAACCTTACGTAAAGTTTTCCTTGAGTTTGATATGGCGGCTGCAATGCAAGCTTTCATGACAGGTAAGATCAAGGTGCAAGGTGATATGTCTCAATTGATGGCATTGCAAACAGCGAAGCCAAGCCAAGCTCAAAAAGACCTATTCAAGAAAGTTCTTGAAAATACCACAGCTTAATAGTTTTAATCTAAAAAGCTGTAGTAACAAAAAAGCTTACCCTGAGGTAAGCTTTTTTTATGGCTGAATAACTAGATTTAAATTGATCAGGCTTAAATATTCACCAGCTGTGGAGTAGTCTTGATGTGTTCCAGATAGGCACGGATACGGGTCACGTATTGAAGTGCCTGACGATAACGACCATTGTTAGCTTTATTCTGTTCTAGATAAGCATACAGGTTTACCCAGTTGTTCGGATTCTTGCCTTGGGCCTGAATACGTTTTTGCAGCTGATTCACAGCACCTGGACCCATGTTATAAGCAACCAGAGCAAACCAGTTACGATCCGGATAAGGGATATGTTCATAACGGCTCAGCATCTGGTCATAGTATTTGGCACCCCCATCAATACTTTCGCCTGGATCTGTCCGGTTACTAACCCCCATCGCTTTTGCGGTAGAGCTTGTGAGCATCATCAGACCGCGGACACCGGTGGGAGATACGGAGTTTGGCTTTAGATAGGATTCCTGGTAACCGATCGCGGCGAGCAGGTGCCAGTCCAGATCGTACTGCTGAGCAGATTTCTGAAAGCTCGCCTTGTATGTGGGGAGGCGCTGGTTAAGGTCCTGTTGAATTTCATCCCAAGAATGCTCTTCTACTACATTCTGATTGTAGAAGGAAGCAAGTTGCTTGATCGCACCGCTTTGTTTGCCTTGACAAACAAAAGCACTGGCGGTTTGACTCAAGGGATCACTAGCTGATTTAAATACCAGATTCAGATTGACATTCAGTCCATTACTGGCCAGTGAAGACTCATCACCACAAGTGGCAGAAAAAGCCGTTAAACGCTGTTGTTCAATCGTACCCAGATCAGTGGTGGTCATGGCCAGATTGGCTTTGCCCTGCGCTACCCATTTCAGGGCCGTGGCATTATCTGGAACAGTTTTAAAATCCAGCTTAACATTCAGGCTGTTGGCATAGTTGCGAACCAGGTCGTAACCAAAACCATGCTGATGTTGTCCATCCTGAAACACAGTCGTTGGACTTTGAACTGCGACGACGGTGAGTTTGTTGCTATTGACCACATGATCATATTGAAGTGTGGTTTTAGTGGCATTGATACTATGAAAGGGGATAAGTGCCGTACTCAGTACCAGTGCTTTTACAGGGAGAGAAGAGATAAAAGAGCTAAGGCAAAGCCTCGACCCAGTGGTTGAACTACTGTGCATGTTGTCTCCGCTACAAGTAATTTATGCCCTAAAAATCACAGCCAATACTAGCCAGAAACTTTTAAAAGTTTGATAAATTCAATAAGGGTTGGGCAGTCATGACGTCATTCAAAAATGACTAAATTGATCGGGAAATATGTAGAAAAACTACATAGATTAAAAAATAAGCGATTTCAAAAGTAGGGTGCATATTAAAGATCAAAAAATTAATTGTCAAATTTTGTATATAATTTATTTTTTAAATGTAATTTAAGTTGTTAAATTTATTGAAGAAAAAATTGCATATTCTGGCTTGTCGTAAAACTCCGAATAAAATAAGCTCTTAATGTCTAAAAACTGGTTCAAAATTGGCAATTAAAACACATGAAATCTAACCTGATTACCCGTGGTGGACACGACAAATTGGTGGCAGAACTTAAAAATCTCTGGCATGAAGAACGTCCTGAAATTACCAAAAAAGTGAACTGGGCAGCCAGTCTAGGCGACCGTTCGGAAAACGCAGATTACCAGTATAACAAACAGCTTTTACGTAAAATTGATCGTCGGGTTCGTTATCTGGGCAAGCGGCTGGAAGAGCTGAGAATTGTTGATTTTTCTCCTGAACAGGAAGGTAAAGTTTATTTTGGTGCCTGGGTTGAAATTGAAAATGAACAGGGTGAGCAGAAGAGCCTTCGGATCGTAGGCGTCGATGAAATTTATGATCATTATCTGCAGCATATTTCGATTGATTCCCCAATGGCGCGTGCCCTGTTAGGCAAGTCAGTGGATGATGAAGCTGAGGTGATAACACCATCCGGCAAGAAACTCTGGTTTATCAATTCAATTCGCTATGAAAAGCCAGAAAATTCAGAAGATTAATGAAATTGATTTTATTTTGTGCAGTTGATGTAGAGAAATTGGAAAAATATTTGCCAAGCGCAATTTTTATTTATATGATGGCGGCCATGGAAGCGTGGCAGAGCGGTTTAATGCACCGGTCTTGAAAACCGACGAGGGCTTATACCCCTCCGTGAGTTCGAATCTCACCGCTTCCGCCAGATACGAAAACCCTGATCATTGATCGGGGTTTTTATTTTTAAATTATTAAAATGATTTTAAATTTTCATTGTTCAAAATGGTGTGAATATTAAGGCTAAACTTCATTCTGAAAATAAAAATATCAGTATCGAAAGCCTGTGTATAAAATTTTATCTACTCTAAAATTTTCGTCTGATTTTTGACTGAATGGACTGATTTTTACAGAAGTTTTGCGAAAATTTATTGCCAAGAAACAGAAATATTTATATGATGGCGGCCATGGAAGCGTGGCAGAGCGGTTTAATGCACCGGTCTTGAAAACCGACGAGGGCTTATACCCCTCCGTGAGTTCGAATCTCACCGCTTCCGCCAGATACGAAAAACCCCGATCATTGATCGGGGTTTTTTATTGTCTATTCATTGAGGTTTATAGCGCAGACTCAGATGGAAGGCTACCTTGAATTTCCTGTTGTATCCAGGCAACAAATTTTTCAATCAGCGGTGAGCTTTCCTGACTGGAATGAACCAGATAATAGCCTCGTTTCCTTTCTAAGGTCTTGCTGGACACCAGTACCAATTCCTGTCGCTTTAATTCTTTTTCAATCAGCATTTGTGGGATCAAGGCCATTCCCATGCCATGACTAGCCACTACAGCGAGCATGAAAAAAAGTTCATGTCGTTGCCCCTGAAAAGGATTCGGATGCTGGATCTGATGCAGCTTGAACCAGTCTTCCCAGATGTGCGGCCGGGTAGTTTGCTGTAATAAAGGGAGTTGAACCAGTTGTTCAGCACTTAAGTCATAGCTGTAGTCATTAATCTTCTGTGCATCGGGAAAATACTGTTGAATCAGGTTAGGCGCACAGACAGCAACTACATCTTCATGCATTAGAAAATGGCTATGCGTACCAGGCCATTGTTCGACCTGTTGAGGTGTTCCTGCATAAATAGCAGCATCGAAAATCTGTTCCTGAAACAGAAAAGGGCGGGTGCTGGTTTCCAGATGTACCGTAATTTCAGGATAGAGTCGATTAAAGCTCTGGAGTTTAGGTAATAGCCAGCGAGTCGCAAACGTAGGCACTACGCCCAGTTTTAAAGTACCGCCGCGCCCTTGATGCGTAATGACGTCTAGGGTTGACTGTTCCAGTCCTTTGAGATGCGGAGTGATACTCTTTAAATATTGTTGTCCAGCATGATTGAGTTCTACACCATACCGCGTACGAGTAAATAAAGCTGTACCTAAATACTCTTCCAGTTGCTGGATCTGACGTGAAACTGCACTTTGGGTTAAAAACAGTTCCTGCGCAGCATAGGTGTAACTGGCATGACGTGCAGCAGATTCGAAACAGATCAGCGCTTGCAGGGAGGGTATTTTTCTACGCACCTGTTCATCCTTGAACTTAAAATGGTCAGATATCAATAAATGGTATATCACTCTTATACTACTATACAACTTTGGTATAAAAAACAGGCAAATTAGCTAAGAAGATAATTTATAAAAATACCAACTTATATAAGGTATGCGTAAATTGCATAGCTGCATGCAAATTTATTGTTTGAACAAGTCATGATTCATGCCTAGAGTCAATCTGAAGGATAAAACAACATCTAATAGAAAAAGGATTGGCAGGGAATACTATGAATCAAATGGTCGATACGAAAAAAACCAGCAAAGTCTATTTTAACTGGCAGGATCCGTTCTTACTGGAGCAACAGCTGACTGAAGAAGAACGCATGATCATGGAATCTGCGCGTGTATATTGTCAGGAGCAATTACAGCCGCGTGTATTAGAGCAGTTCCGTCATGAGAAAACAGATCCAACCATTTTCCGTGAAATGGGTGAACTCGGTCTGCTGGGTCCAACCATTCCTGAGCAATACGGCGGTGCCGGCTTAAATTATGTCAGCTATGGTCTGATTGCCCGTGAAGTAGAACGTGTGGATTCAGGTTATCGTTCTATGGCCAGTGTGCAAAGCTCGCTGGTGATGGTGCCAATCAATGAATTTGGTTCTGAAGAACAGAAACAGAAATATTTGCCAAAACTGGCGACCGGTGAATACATCGGTTGTTTCGGTCTGACTGAACCAGATCATGGTTCAGATCCAGGCAGCATGATTACCCGTGCCAAAAAAGTCGATGGTGGTTACCGTTTGACTGGCGCCAAAATGTGGATTACCAACAGTCCGATTGCTGATGTCTTTGTGGTTTGGGCAAAAGAAGTGTCTCCTGAAGGCAATGTGGGTGACATTCGCGGCTTTATCTTAGAAAAAGGCTGGGAAGGGCTTTCTGCACCAGCGATTCACGGTAAAGTTGGCCTGCGTGCTTCGATCACTGGTGAAATCGTGATGGACAATGTTTTTGTTCCAGAAGAAAACGCATTCCCGGAAATTCGTGGTCTAAAAGGTCCGTTTACGTGTCTGAACAGTGCCCGCTATGGCATTGCCTGGGGTGCAATGGGTGCAGCTGAATTCTGCTGGCACACGGCTCATCAGTACACCATGGACCGTAAACAGTTCGGTCGTCCATTGGCTGCCAATCAGTTAATTCAGAAAAAACTGGCAGACATGCAAACTGAAATTGCGCTGGGTCTGCAAGTGGCATTACGTTTTGGCCGTATGAAAGATGAAGGCATTGCTTCAGTAGAAGGTACTTCACTGATCAAACGTAATAACTGTGGTAAAGCTCTAGACATTGCCCGCTTAGCGCGTGACATGATGGGCGGAAACGGGATCTCTGATGAATTCGGTGTAGCACGTCATCTGGTGAACCTAGAAGTGGTGAACACTTATGAAGGTACGCACGATGTACATGCCTTGATTCTAGGTCGTGCTCAAACGGGTATTGCTGCATTCTCTAATTAAAAGAGGAAACTTTTTAGTGCAGGGTATGGCTTTCAATAGCCTAACCCTGCGTCATTTTCTTACTCCAATTACACTCCTTTGCCGAAGTGATGTTTGACTTCGGCATTTTTTATATCTCTATGTTTGCAAGAATTCATCTAAAGCTTGAGTGAAAATAGTCACATCCCGGTTGACGCGGTATGATAGACAGATTCAGTCATTGGAACAGATTATGAAAATTGTCGCAGATGAAAATCTGGCATTTACCGATTATTTCTTTGCAGAATTTGGCGATATTCAGCATCGTGCAGGAAGAACTCTCACTGCGGAAGATGTAAAAGATGCAGAGGCTTTATTGGTCCGTTCCGTGACCAAAGTCAATGCAGCACTTGTACAGGGCAGTCAGATTAAATTTGTCGGCAGTGCTACCATTGGTACAGATCATTTGGACATTGCTGCACTAGAACAACAGAACATCCGCTGGAGCAATGCACCTGGCTGTAATGCACAGGCGGTGGCTGAATATGTGATTACAGCTTTATTATATTTACAACCCCAATTGATCAATGCAAATAAAGAATTCACCTTGGGTATTGTGGGTTTAGGAAATGTCGGTTCACGTTTGGCAACAATGGCCAAATTGCTGGGTTGGAATGTGATTGTCTACGATCCCTTTGTGCAGCGTGATCAAGTTCATCAGGTTGAATTTGAAGAACTGCTAAAAGCAGCAGATGCCATTTCCATTCATGTGCCTTTAACCAAAACAGATCAGCATCCGACTTATCATTTAATTAATGCTAATGCTCTTGGACAAATGAAACCAGAAGCCATTTTAATTAATTCAGCGCGTGGGCCAGTTATTGAAGAAGCGGCACTAATTGCCGATATTCAGGTAACTCAACGTCAGGTTGTACTGGATGTCTTTGAGCATGAACCGGAAATTTCTGAACAGCTGCTGAATCTGATTACTTTGGTGACGCCGCATATTGCAGGTTATAGTCTGGAAGGTAAGGCACGCGGTACTCAAATGATTTACGAGGCATTTTGCCAGACTTTTGGCTTTGAGATTAATAAGCTGTTTGAAAGCCAATTGCCTGTCTGTGAGCAGCTTTTCCAGAATCAGGATTTAAAACTGGCGCTACAACAGCATTTAAACCAGATCTATGATATCGCCCGTGATGATGCCAATCTGCGTGCTTGTTTAAAAGATGGCAAAGTCGATCAGAAAGCATTTGATCATTTACGCAAGACTTATCCTTTACGCCGTGAATGGGCCGCTCATGGAGGGCCAAAGGCATGAGTCAAACAGTATCTTATCAACCGACCTGCGACTTAAAAGCCATTAAAGCACGTGCCCACATGTATGCCCAGCTCCGTCAATTTTTTGCTGAACGTGACGTGCTGGAAGTGGAAACCCCGATTTTATCTCAGGCTGGTGTGACCGATGTGCATCTGGCTTCGATTCAGGCCCAGCGTCATGTCATGGGTAAGCTCAGCACACATTATCTACAGACCTCACCTGAATTTGCCATGAAACGTTTATTGGCCAGTGGCAGTGGGCCGATTTACCAGATATGTAAAGTATTTCGGGATGATGAACACGGCCGCAAGCACAATAGTGAATTCAGCATGCTGGAATGGTATCGACCAGGCTTTAGTCTGAAAGATCTGATGTTTGAAGTGACGGATCTGTTAAATGTGACACTTAAGGCCCGTTTTGGGGAAATCCGTCCCACTGTGCTCAGCTATAAACATGCCTTTATGGATCGCCTGGATCTCAATCCTTTACAGGCCACTTTGCAGCAACTCAAAGATTGCTGTCGCCGGGTAGGTCT
Source organism: Acinetobacter sp. NIOH-H-8 (assembly GCF_046635365.1). NCBI lineage: Bacteria > Pseudomonadati > Pseudomonadota > Gammaproteobacteria > Moraxellales > Moraxellaceae > Acinetobacter > Acinetobacter sp. NIOH-H-8. The sequence continues at coordinate 187,287 of NZ_JBHDVN010000001.1, read as the reverse complement.
CAATCTGGACTTGGGTGATGACCGTTTAGGGTATATCGACCTGTTATTTTCGCATATGGTCGAGCCAAGCCTGGGGTTCGATACGGCTGTATTTCTGACAGATTTTCCACCGGAACTGGCATCATTGGCTAAAACCAGAATCGATGAAGATGGGGAGCTGGTTGCAGCCCGTTTTGAGCTGTATATCGAAGGGCTGGAACTGGCCAATGCTTATGATGAGCTGATTGATGCAGAAGTTTTACGTTCCCGCTTTGAAGCAGATAATGCAGAACGGGCAGCGCTTGGCTTGCATGTCATGCCGATTGATGAGTATTTGCTGGCGGCATTGCCACAAATGCCGGAATGTTCAGGTATTGCCCTAGGTCTTGATCGCTTGCTGATGATTGCAACCAATCAGATGAAATTGGAAAAAGTGATTACTTTCCCTGCTGAAATTTCATAAATTAAATCCACGATTGATCAGCTGGTCACATGACTGGCTGATCCAGATGCTTACGAAATCCAATACTATAACTGTCAAATCCCAGTCCTTGATAAAAGGCATGCGCAGGATGGCGTTCTTCGCGTTTTCCGCTGTTGAGCTGAATCATCTTGAAGCCTTGCTCTTTTGCAATCTGTTCAATAGCAGCCATCAGTTGCTTGCCAATACCTTTTCCACGATGGGCCTGATCAATTACAAAAGCCTGAATCCTTAAATATCCACCGTCAAATTCCCAAGTGTATTCCTGAATAAAATCGGCATAGCCGATCACATGTGAATTCTGTTCTACAACCAGTGTCTGATAATGGCTGTCTTGATGGAGATACTCCCAACGCTGTTTGATTTTTTCCAGCGTAGAGGGATAGCCAAGCTGAATCGTGAGTTGATGAACGTCATGCAGGTCTTTTTCAAGATCCAGTTGACCAATGTGATAAGTCATTAGAGATGTTCTTAGCTAAGAATAATATCAATCATAATCAATATTTACTTTGCTTAAATGTTGAAAATACAGGGTAACTTCAAAGAATTATTGCTATCTATATAGAAAATCGAGATGAGTGCGATTCGAGATATTAAAAGGCTCCCGAAGGAGCCTGATGTTTAAAGTATGGCACTATGCTGTTCTTTCAGTTCTGCCAGAGCGGCAATCCGTCGTTCAATTAGCATCTCACCAATATCCGGACCTTGAATTTCTGGTGGCAAATCTTGAGCTTTAATACTGCGAACCACCTGCATGGCATCCAGCACGTATTGAGCCTGAGGATAAGCACGATTTTCCAACCCCAAGCGGCCGCGAGAGTCACATTCACAGGCCTGTACAAAATCTTCAACACGTTCAGGACGACGCAATACATCTAGACGCTGTAATAAACGCCATAAAGTGCCAGGTTTTAAGTTAAAAGCCTGATGGCATTTTAAGTGTTCTTTACAAACTGCCAATGCCAGTTGTTTGGTATGAGTCGGAACTCTTAAACGTTCACACAGCTCATTTACCGGTTTAATCCCACGTTCTTCATGCATGATATGGCGTGGCAATTCTTCCACAGGGGTTAATGCCTTACCCAGGTCATGAACCAGAACCGCAAAACGCACCTCTAAGCTATAATTTTGACGACAGGCTTGCTGTAAAGACATCATGGTATGAATACCACAGTCAATTTCCGGATGATATTCAGGACGTTGCGGAATGCCGTATAAGGCATCCAGTTCCGGGAACAGTACTTTTAAAGCACCACAACTACGTAATACTTCAAAATACACATCTGCATCTTGTTCCATCAGTGCGCGTGTGGTTTCTTTCCAGACCCGCTCAGGTGTCAATGCATTAAGCTCGCCCGATTCCGCCAGCTGCTTCATCAGCACCAACGTTTCTTCTGCAATGCTAAAACCCTGATGTTGATAACGCGCAGCAAAGCGGGCAATCCTTAAAACACGTAAAGGATCTTCGACAAAAGCTTCTGATACATGACGCAGTACACGATCAGCCAGATCTTTTTGACCGCCATAAGGATCATAAATCTTGCCTGAATCATCCATGGCCATGGCGTTGATGGTCAGGTCACGGCGGATCAGATCCTCTTCCAAGGTAACATTAATATCGGTATAAAATTCGAAACCATGATAACCATAGCCAGACTTGCGTTCGGTACGTGCCAGAGCATATTCGTCTTTGGTTTCAGGGTGAAGAAAAACAGGGAAGTCCTTGCCAACAGGTTGAAAACCTTCAGCAAGCAATTGTTCCGGCGTCGCGCCGACAACCACATAATCTTTTTCGTGATAGGGGTGTCCAAGTAAATGATCCCGAACTGCACCGCCTACTAAATAAACTTGCATGAAAAAACCTCTATTCTTACAAGCATCATGCTACAGAATAGAGGTTTTCTCAAGTCAAGAAGTTACGCTAATGCGTACATTCCTTAGAGCGCGTTTTTTTCTGCTTCCTGAATTTCAGCGACAGTTAACGCAGTCATATTCACTACGCGACGAGTCGTTGCAGTTGGTGTCAAGATATGAACAGGTTTCGCAGCACCAAGCAGGATAGGACCAATGGTCACGTTGTTACCTGAAGTTGCTTTTAACAGGTTAAACGAAATATTGGCTGCATCCAGATTTGGCATGATCAGCAAGTTTGCAGAACCTTTGAAACGAGAGTTCGGGAATGCAAACTGACGGATATTTTCGTCCAGTGCTGCATCACCATGCATTTCACCTTCAACTTCAAGCTCAGGTGCAGTTTCAGAAAGGATTTCATATACACGGCGCATTTTTTGTGCGCTGGCATCGTGCTGGTCTGAACCGAAGCTAGAGTGAGAAAGTAGGGCAACACGCGGTGTAATACCGAAACGACGTACTTCTTCAGCAGCCAGAATCGTCATCTCAGCAAGCTGTTCAGCCGTTGGATTACGGTTGATGTAGGTATCCGCGATGAACAGGTTACGCTCTTCCAGCATTAATGCGTTTAAGGTGAAGAAGGTATTATGGCCATCCTGTTTGCCGATGACATTGCTGACAAAGTCCAGATGGATGTCGTAGCTTGAGTACGTACCACATAACATACCGTCCGCCATGCCATGACGTACCAGCATCGCAGCGATCAGGGTAGAACGGCGACGCGCTTCACGGTGTGCATATTCAGGCGTTACACCTTTACGTTGCATCAGGTTATAATAGTCGTCTGCAAATTTTTCGTAATCCGGGTTCTTTTCCTGATCCACGATGGTGATGTTGACACCATCTTCAAGACGTAAGCCCAATTTCTTGATATTGGCTTCGATGACTGCTGGACGACCCACCAGAATCGGTTTTGCCAAGCCTTCATCCACTGCAATTTGTGCAGCACGAAGTACGCGCAGGTCTTCACCTTCTGCATAAGCGATACGTTTAGGATCTGTTTTAGCTTGTGCAAAGATTGGTTTCATCATGAAGGCTGAGTTATACACAAACTCAGACAAACGTTGACGATATGCCGAGAAATCCTGAATCGGACGAGTCGCCACGCCAGAATCCATTGCAGCTTGTGCAACTGCAGGCGCAATTTCCAGAATCAGGCGTTGATCCAGTGGACCAGGAATCAGGTAATCACGGCCGAAAGAAGCTGATTTTTCACCATAAGATGCAGCATCTGCTTCTACGTGTGCCATACGTGCAATCGCGTGTACGCAGGCAATTTTCATCTCTTCATTAATGGTGGTTGCACCAACGTCTAATGCACCACGGAAGATATAAGGGAAGCACAGTGCATTGTTTACCTGGTTTGGATAGTCAGAACGGCCAGTTGCCATGATCACGTCATCACGAACTTCGTGTGCATGTTCAGGCAGAATTTCTGGATCTGGGTTCGCCAAGGCAAAGATAATTGGATCTTTGGCCATCAGTTTCACCATTTCTTTGGTGAGAATACCGGCTGCAGAAAGACCCAGGAACATATCTGCACCTGCAATCACGTCACCGATCTGAGAGGCATCAATGTCTTGTACATATGCTTTTTTAGATTCGTCCAGACCTTCACGTTTAGTTGTCAATAAACCACGTGAGTCAGCAACGATGATATTTTCTTTTTTCACGCCAAGGGCACAAAGCAAGTTCAAGCAAGACAGGGCAGCAGCACCGGCACCTGAAGCAATGATCTTGATTTCATTAATTTTTTTGCCGTTTAATTGCAAAGCATTAAGAAGAGCAGAACCTACAATGATTGAAGTACCATGTTGGTCATCGTGGAACACAGGAATTTTCATGCGTTCACGAAGTTTCTGTTCAATGTAGAAACATTCTGGAGCCTTGATATCTTCCAGGTTGATCCCGCCAAAAGTGGGTTCTAGAGAAGCGACAATATCAACAATCTTGTCTGGATCATTTTCAGCAATTTCGATATCGAATACATCAACACCCGCAAATTTTTTGAACAGTACGCCTTTACCTTCCATGACCGGTTTAGACGCCAGTGGGCCAATATTACCCAAACCAAGAACTGCTGTACCGTTACTGACCACTGCAACCAGATTACCGCGTGCGGTATACAGTGCAGCTGTTGAAGGATCGCGTTCAATCTCAAGACATGGTGCGGCAACGCCAGGCGAGTAAGCAAGGGCTAAGTCACGTTGGTTGACCAATTGTTTGCTTGGTGTAACGCTGATTTTTCCTGGAGTAGGGAATTCGTGATAGTAAAGAGCCTGCTGCTTTAAAGATTGTTCGTCCATCTGTATCTCTATCGTTGTAAAGATTACCCAGAAAGCGGGTAAAAAATTGCATTTATACCTCTGAATATAACATTTGTTAAGCACTTAGCCCAGTCAAAGTCGACCATTTTTGCGACAATCTTATTCGAGGTAGATATAGACTTAGACTTGATATATATAAGTTTCAGCGACGCGATTCTGTTCTAAATATGCAGTTGCTTCCAGTTCAGGCAATGGTTTGGAGAAGAAGTAACCTTGGGCAATATCACAATCTAAATCACGTAGATATTGCAGCTGTTCTTCAGTTTCAATACCTTCAGCGACGACAGTCATGCCCATAGCTTTACCCATCGCGACCATGGCACTGACAATCGCTTCCTGTTTATGTTCGCCAATTTTAGAGACAAAACTGCGGTCAATTTTGAGAATGTCAATAGGAAAATCGGCAAGATAGGATAAAGAAGAATAACCAGTTCCGAAGTCATCTAGCGAGATATTAATCTGGCGCTGCTTGATCTGGTTCAGCAGATTTTTGACAGATTCAGAGTTTTCAATCAGTGAAGATTCAGTAATTTCCAGTTCCAGACTGGTGCCAGAAATCTGGTTTTCGGTAATGGCCTGATCCAGATCATCAAGTAACTGACCACGACGCAGTTGCTGCGCCACGATATTCACAGAGACACAGATATTATGAAAGCCAAGATCATTCCATTCACGAATCTGTTTAGCAGTTTGCTGAATCACCAAACGACCGATCTCGGAAATCAGGCTGGTCTGTTCCGCTAAAGGAATAAACAGGTCAGGTGGGATAATACCTTTCTCTGGATGTTTCCAGCGCACTAAAGCTTCAAAGCCATAAATGTGCTGGTCATTGAAATTAATTTTTGGTTGATAGTAGACTACCAGTTCACCATTCTGGATGGCTTTACGCAGATCGCGTTCAATGAAAATTCCTTGCTCTAGCAAAGCTGTATTTTCATTGGAGTAGAAATGGATAGTATTCCCGCCGAGATTTTTGGCTTCACTCAGCGCCTGTTCAGCACAGTTATTCAAATAATCTAGCTGACGGCCATGATCCGGATAGAAAGCCACGCCCATCGATAGGGTAATCACATAATCTTGTCCAAAAATATGGAAAGGAGCTTGGAAGGCTTCAGCAATTCGTTGACAGTGTTCCTGTACAGACGTGCGAATATGCGAGATTTCATACAGAATCGCAAAATCGTCACCATTTAGATGGGCCACAAACAGGGCTTCAGCATTGGTCAGACGTAAGCGTTGTGCCACCTGACGCAACAGCTCATCACCACCATTATTAGACAGGTATTCATTCAATGGACGGAAACGGTCGATATTGAGTCGGATCACCGCCATTTTCTTGATGGAATCTTTTTGTGTCATCAGATACTGATGCAACTGGTAGTTATAGTAAAAACGGTTTGGCAAATCAGTTAGCGTGTCATAATTTTCCAGATAAGACAGGCGCTGTTCCTGTAATTTACGCTCAGTCAGATCAGAAACAATGCCGATATAGTGGGTGATACGACCTTCATCATCAGTAATCGCATTGATATGTAACCAGAGTGGCATCTCTTTGCCAGACAGGAATTTTTCACTCAGTTCGCCATCAAAGGAACCGATTTTCACGACTTGCTTGATGATGTTGGAATGAATGCTGCGCTGCTGTGATTTATGACTCGCGGTGATATCAAATAGATATTTACCCAAGATGTCATTACGTTCAAAACCGGACAAATTTTCGAAATAAGGATTTACTTCGATATAACGTAATTCATCATTTAGGATGAAGATTCCTTCAGCCGCCTGCTCGATCACACTGGCTGCCAGTTTCAGGCGTTCTTGAGAACTACGTTCCTGCTGAATATCACGCAAAATTCCGACCATGCGTAAAGGGCGGTGAGTTTCAGGATCGCGACTGATCACCCGGCCTACATCATGTACCCAGCTCCAGACTCCCGGTGCTTGCTGAATCCGGTAAGTTACTTCATAGCGCTCAGTTTTCCCACGCAAATGCTGTTTCATATTGCTTTTGAACGCAGCCAGATCATCAGGATGAATCATATGCTGTAACTGTAAATGATGTTCGCTGGATTTCCGTTGTACTTTCTCATCTTTATGATTGGTCAGCAAAATACTGCGGTCTTTGATATTCCAGTCCCATGGACGAATGCCGGCAATTTCATGAGTCAGCTCAAGGTTTTGTTGCTGGTTTTTCAGATCAATATTAATCTGTTCAATATCATAGGTACGTTCACGAACTTTCTGTTCCAGTAGCTGGTTGCTGAGTTGTAGCTCCAGTTTAATATCTTTGGATTTATTGACTTCAGTTTGTAGCTGTTTGCATAGCTCATCAGTCCAGGCGACCTGCTGTTCGGCATTACTCACCAGCAATTCATTTTCTGCATAAAGGCGGGAAGTACGGGTATGAATACGATAGGTACTATTGGCACAGAGCAGGATCACAATGACTGCAAAATTTAGTGCCAGACCAAAGACCGGATTGGCACCCGAGATATGAAAAAACTGAAAGAGTAAAAAGGGTACCAATGAAGGTAAAAATACCAGTGAAAAGTAACTGAGCTTCTGGGTTAAATAAGTCAGACCAAAAGCTTGAGTCACGATTAATAGCAAAGCCGAAAGGGTGAGTGCTTCTATTTCATCAAAATTGATATTGGCCTGTGGTAGGTAATAATAAGTCAGAGAAATACCGGAAGCGATACAGCAACCTACCGCAAGGCTCTGAATCTGTAACCAGTAATGTGCATTTTTCAGTTGATATTGTTCAGGCTTAAAATACAAGGTATTGATGAGCCAGCACATACTAACGGTAATTTCAGTCAGGATAAACCAGAGATTAAAGTAACTATTCGATGAGCTATATTGAATGTGATAAACACAGAAAATATAGAGGCAAATAATCATGATACTTAACAGAAAATATCGGCTATGTCGAAGCGTGTTCGCAATCTGAGCACGATGCAAGTGCTCTTTGATATAAGCCTCTTGATTATCAATCATATAATTAAGTGCCTTGTATTCGTCCTGAACGGTTTTTATCCTAGATTTTAATTTTTATTCAAGCCTGAATGATTCTTAAATCCATCAATATATGTTTCATTATTATTGACTCAAGAGTAGAGTGCTTATAAATAAAAATCAATAAAATTAATAACCAAATTTTACAATTTTGATCGCTTAAATAGTGTAATTCAAAATTGCGAGAGCAACGACAGGAGCAGTTTCGGTACGCAGGACACGTTCACCAATACACCAATTGACAAAGCCTTGAGCATTCGCCGCTAGGATTTCTGCTTCACTCAAGCCGCCTTCAGGGCCAATCAGCAAAGTAATATCCGGCGTGGCATTCGCCAGTACATCAATTTCTTCTTTATTTGGCGCTAGCACTAGTTTGGTAGTAGGAAGATCGGTTTCCAGCCATTTTTCAAGTGACATTGGCGCTAAAATTTTAGGAACAATATTCATTCCACACTGTTCACAGGCGGCAATGGCTACACCTTGCCAGTGATCCAGTTTCTTTTGATCACGATCGTATTTCAGTCGCATCTCACAGCGTTCAGAGGTTAAAAGCTGAATTTCAGATACACCCAGTTCGACCGCTTTTTGAATCGCATAATCCATGCGGTCACCTTTACTCATGACTTGGCCAAGCAAGGCTTTAAATTTTGGTGTGCGATCAGTAGGGTTATAGCTATTGACCTGTACAGCAGCCGATTTTTTGGAAACTTCGACCAGTTCAACTTCATATTCACCACCTTGTCCATTAAACAGGGTGGCTTTTTCGCTGACTTGAGCACGTAAAACTTTAACCCAATGATGAAACACTGTTTCAGTCAGTTCTACAGTGGTATCTACTGCTAAATCAGCTTCAATAAAAAAACGCGGCATTAAAGTTTTACTCTCAAATCAGGTATTTTACTTATGCAAGACCGAGGTCTTTAACAAGTTGACGGGTTGGATCAGTGGTATTCATGGTATAGAAGTGCAAGCTTGGTGCACCGCCAGCAATCAGGCGTTCGCAGAATTTCACCACGACTTCATGACCAAAGGCTTTAATGCTTGCAGTGTCATCCCCATAAGTTGCCAGTTGCTTGCGAATCCAGCGTGGAATTTCTGCGCCTGTACCATCTGCGAAGCGAATCAGGTTGCTGGCATTGGTAATCGGCATAATACCCGGCGCAACCGGAATATCGATTCCAGCTTTTTGGATACGGTCTACAAAGTAGAAGTATGCATCTGGATTAAAGAAGAACTGGGTCAATGCAGCATTAGCGCCAGCATTTACTTTATCCGCAAAGTGCTGAATGTCTTTATCAAAGCTGTCTGCTTGTGGATGCATTTCAGGATAAGCGGCAACTTCAATATGGAAATGGTCACCTGAATGTTCACGGATAAAGCGAACCAGATCCTGTGCATAAGGCAATTCACCTAGGCCCACCTGACCAGATGGCAAGTCACCACGCAGCGCGACAATACGATCAATCCCTTGAGATTTATACAAATCAAGCAATTCAGCAATACGCGCTTTATCATCGCCGATACAAGACAGGTGAGGAGCAACAGGTGTGCCTTTACCGTTAAAATCATTGATCGTAGATAAAGTGCGTTCGCGTGTTGAACCACCCGCGCCATACGTCACAGAAAAGAATTCTGGATTCAGCAGTTGTAGTTCTTGATGTACGGTTTTAAGTTTTTCTGCACCCGCATCGGTTTTGGTCGGGAAAAACTCAAAAGAAATTGGAATCTGTTTAAACATGTTCAAATCCTTTTTATAAATACTTATATTTTATAGATTACCCTCATCCTAACCTTCTCCCAGAGGGAGAAGGGACTACCATTGTGATAGTTAAAGTCTTTAAGATTTACCCTATAACAATTTTCACAATGGAAATCTCCCTCTCCTTATAGGAGAGGGCCGGGGTGAGGTGGAAATCAAAAATTAGTATTTATAAGCATCAGACTTGAATGGACCTTCAACAGGTACGCCTAGGTAATCTGCCTGTTCTGGAGTCAATTGAGTCAGCACACCACCGAAACCGGCAACCATTGCAGCAGCAACTTCTTCGTCCAATTTCTTAGGAAGTAGTTCTACACGAATCGCTGCTTGTTTTTGGTCTTCTGGAAGATCCGCAAATTTTTCAGCGAACAGGTGCATTTGACCTAGAACCTGGTTTGCAAAAGAACCGTCCATCACACGTGATGGGTGACCAGTTGCGTTACCCAGGTTCACCAGACGACCTTCAGAAAGCAGGATCAGGTAATCGTTTTCATTTTCTGAACGATATACTTGGTGTACTTGAGGTTTCACTTCAACCCATTTGTAACCACGTAAGTAGTTAGTATCGATTTCAGTGTCGAAGTGACCAATGTTACAAACCACTGCGCCAGCTTTCAGTGTATCTAGCATCGCAGCGTCACATACGTGGTAGTTACCAGTTGTAGTCACGATCAGGTCGGTATTTTGAAGAAGATCAACATTTATATCTTCTTTTTTGCCAGTTTGAACGCCGTTTTTGTATGGAGAAACCACTTCATAACCGTCCATGCATGCTTGCATCGCACAGATTGGATCGATTTCAGATACACGTACGATCATACCCTCTTGACGAAGAGACTGAGCAGAACCTTTACCTACGTCACCATAGCCGATCACTAATGCACGACGGCCAGAAAGCAGCATGTCAGTTGCACGTTTGATCGCATCATTTAGAGAGTGACGGCAACCGTATTTATTGTCGTTTTTAGACTTGGTTACTGAATCGTTGACGTTGATCGCAGGAACTTTCAGAGAGCCGTCTTTCCACATTTCTAGAAGACGTGCTACACCTGTAGTTGTTTCTTCAGTAATACCGTGGATTTTTGCAATCAGTTCAGGATATTTTTCGTGAACAACAGCAGTTAAGTCACCACCATCATCCAGAATCATGTTGGCATCCCAAGGTTTGCCGTTCACATTGATCTGTTGCTCAAGACACCACATGTATTCTTCTTCTGTTTCGCCTTTCCATGCAAATACAGGAATACCACGAGCAGCGATTGCAGCAGCAGCGTGGTCTTGAGTAGAGAAAATGTTACAAGAAGTCCAACGAACTTCAGCGCCTAATTCAACTAGAGTTTCAATTAAAACCGCAGTTTGAATAGTCATGTGGATACAGCCAAGAATTTTGGCACCAGCAAGTGGTTTAGCAGCTGAGTAGCGTTTACGCAGACCCATTAGGGCTGGCATTTCAGCTTCTGCAAGTTTGATTTCTTTACGACCGTAGTCAGCTAGGGAAATATCAGCAACTTTATAATCTGTAAATGAAGCATTAACCGCGTTCATCACGATCTCCTTATAAAAAACAATAATTGATCATTCAGTTCGCGGATGCCGTTGTTGGTCTGTCTAGAAAAAGTTGGACCGATCGTCGAGCCTGGCGCTTTTACATTTCGTACCTGTAAAACGTCGCAGCATCCCTCGACTAGCGGGGTATTGTACTTGGAAATTAATTTGGTTCCAATCCGAAATTGTTTAATATCTGACTAATAAGAAAATTTTGAAAATATTTTGAGAAATAACCTGGTATTTGAAAACTGAAATAAAGTTTTATTCTCGTAAAAAAGCCCATCATCTAATGGGCTTGTTATTTATTCTATGTCCTGCTCAATTTCATCTGCTTTCTTAGTCCAGTAATCTGCCTGTATGTCATCAACGACCACACCAAGACCATTGGCATAAATAAAGGCAAGATCACGCATGGCTTGAACTTCGCCCCATTCAGCTGCTTGCTTTACAAGAGCAATGGATTTTTCGATATCTTTTTCGACCACATCACCACGTCGGTAAAAGCCAGCCAGCTCCAAAGTTGCTGCAGAGTGTTTTTCGAAATTGGCTTTGCTCAACCAGTAATAGGCTAACTCAAAGTGAGCTTTAGAATCTTCTAGGTCTTCCTCAGCAATCTCTTTGGCATAAACCGTATAACCCTCACCGAGCCAGTACATGGCTTCAACCCAGCCACCATTGGCTGCTTTCAATGCCCACTCTTCGGCCAGCATGATGTCTTCGTCATGCTCGCTCTGCATATATAGTTCGGCAAGCTCAAATTGGGCTTCAGCATTGCCTGCCAGTGCGCGGTTTGCCAGCGTGGCAGGGGGAGAAACACGCTCAGTCATGTCAGTATCTCAAATATCTTTGTATCTAGATTAAAAGGTTCAAAATAAAAAAGCCAATCTGAAAACTGGCTTTTGTATAAAAGTCGACTGATAGCGCTTAAAACACACAAACTAAGCTATTTGTTTAGAGGAATAACAATAAAATGAATAGAAAAAGAACAAGAATAAATTTAAATAATTTTCAATGATTCAGAAAGCAAAACAGCGGCCTGAAAGCCGCTGTTGATATACGATTAATGAGATAAAAACTTAGTCTTGCTGGATTCCTGCAACCACCCAATCTTGCTGAGAGCCGGCAGGCTTGACAAAGTGCCAGATTTCAGCAAACGGTTGAGGTTGGCTATTCAGGTCTTCACTTACAGTACCAGTGAAGCGTACGCTTACTACGTATTGACCATTCTCAGTTGATGAATCCACAACCATTGCATTCAGGTTAGAGAACTCAGCTACGTCCTGATCCTGATTTGCCATAATATCGTTATACATTGACTGGTAAAGATCAGGGGTCAGGTAACGTTTAATTTCTGAAATGTTGCTCGCCGTATTCATTGACTGAATGTGGTTGAAACGTTGACGTGCCACACGTAAGAAAGTCGCAGGTTCTGTACCATCTGGAAGCTGGTTGCCGCTATTGGTATAGGCTGCACCAAATGGCGCGTTATTTACCGGAGCTGAACCAAACGGAGCATTTGTGCTTGGCGTGCTACCACCTACGTTCTGACCAAAAATATTGGTGTTGTCACCACCGCGAGGAGGTGTCTGACCAAATGGTGCTGAATGACCAGCACCACTATTTGGAGCGTATGGATTAGAAGCTACTTTTTTTTTTGCGCCCATCTTACGGAAAATGAAGAAGGCAACAGCGGCAGCAAGTAAAATCCAGATCCAGCCAGGAATACCACCTTTTTCCTCTTGTTGCTGTTGAGCTGCTTGAGCTTCAGAAGCCGCTTGTACTTCTTTGTCATCAGCCAGCGCATTGGCAGCAACTGCACCCACGGCAGCACCGGCTACACCGGCAGCAACCATACTACCTACGCCTGGGCCAGATCTTTGCTGAGTTGCAGCACCAGCGGCTGGAGCCTGTTGTGCTGGCGCAGCTTGACGAGGTTGTTGATAAGATTGAGTAGGCGCAGCAGAACGTTGCATACCATGGCTTTTACCGCCACCGGCACGTTTTGCTTCAGCAGTTAAAGGAGCAACCAGTAATGCTGCTGTTAAAAGACCTGCAATCAAACCACGCTGTCGAACTTCCATTCAATTTTCCTATGTGAAAAAAACTTATTTGAATACTCTATTTATATAGGCTTTATAGGGGATTTCAATCAAAAATGTGTATTTTTTTAGGCTTTTCGCAAGATTTATCGATTAAAACTAATTGAGTTCGTCACTTAGGCTCATGGCTTCACTCAAAGCCTCATGCAATCGGGCTACAGCAATGACCTGCACGCCGGGAATTGGTTTTTGCGGTGCATTGGCACGCGGCAAAATAATATATTTAAAACCGTGTTTTACTGCCTCTTTCAGACGTTCCTGACCATTCGGGACCGGACGAATTTCGCCAGAAAGACCAACTTCACCAAAAACAGCCAGTTGCTGAGGCAGCGCTTTGGTCCGGATACTGGAGGCACAGGCTAAAAGTACAGCCAGGTCAGAACCGGTCTCAGTAATCTTTAAGCCACCGACGATATTGACATAGACATCCTGACCAGAAGTTTGTACGCCACCATGACGATGCATTACGGCCAGCAGCATATTCAGACGGTTTTGTTCTAGACCCAAAGCTACACGGCGTGGCTGGCCGTGGGCATCATCGACCAACGCCTGAACTTCAACCAGGAGTGGACGAGTCCCTTCGCGGCTAATCATGACGATGGAGCCTGGAATCGCTTCATCATAACGACTGAGGAAAATAGCAGATGGATTGGCCACTTCACGCAGACCTTTATCGGTCATGCCAAAGACGCCAAGTTCATTGACTGCACCGAAACGGTTTTTGACTGCGCGGATCATACGATAACGTGAATCCGACTGGCCTTCAAAATACAGCACACAGTCCACCATATGTTCCAGTACACGTGGACCTGCTAAGGCACCTTCTTTAGTCACATGACCGACAATAAACAGAGCAGTGCCGCTATTTTTGGCGAAACGGGTCAATAGGGCGGCAGACTCACGGATCTGTGATACACCACCTGGCGCAGACTGCAAGGTTTCGGTATATAAAGTCTGAATCGAGTCCAGAATCGCAACAGCAGGACGTTCCTGTGCAAGCACCTCGCAAATGCGTTCCACACAGGTTTCTGCCATGACTTTCAGCTGGTCGGTTGGCAAGTCCAGACGCTGGGCGCGTAATGCCACCTGAGACAGAGATTCTTCACCTGTGACATACAGGGCTGAGCTATTACCCGCTGCCATGTGAGTTGCGGTTTGCAATAAGATAGTTGACTTACCAATCCCCGGGTCACCACCAATCAGCACCACAGAACCTGTGACCAGACCACCGCCTAAGACTCGGTCAAACTCACCAATCCCTGTTTGCAACCGGGTTTCATGTGAAACGGAGACTTTATTTAAAGTGGTAATCGCAGCTGCCTGGCCGGCATAGCCCCCAATTTTTGGCTGAGCACGATGTGTCGTTGCTGGCATAATACTGACTTCTACCAGACTGTTCCATTCTCCACATTCAGAACACTGACCCGCCCATTTGGGATGGTCTGCTCCACATTGTTCACAACGGTACACACTTTTTACTTTAGCCATAATTTCCGAAAATAAATATTGGGAATGGGGGCTACAGCATAGCGGTGAATGAGACTGAAAACCAAGACCTTTAGCTGAAAAAGTCAGTGATTTACGTCAGCATATGACGCATATGAATTTACCTTTCTACATGAAAGTGAAATACCTTCTATAATGAGAAAATTCATCGCGGGTACAGGAAACCTGACATGCCACAACTTTTAAAACATATCGATGCGATTGCACGTGAAAAAGACCGTGATGTATTATTTGTACATTTTGAAAATTACGATCATGAAAATGCAGATGCCGAGTCCTATCATTTACGTCAGAACCTGATGGAATGGCTGAAGCAACGCCAAATTAACTTTGCACCCTGTATGGGCATAGAACAGCCTGGTGTGATTGAAAGTTATTCAGGTGATCTTTATATCGATGTACCATTTGATGAAGCTCATCCGATTTACCAAATGGTCAGTGAGCATCTGGAAGATGCCGAAGAGGAAATGAAGATTCCGGGAGTGCTGTTCTTTGTATTGTCTTTAGAAACAGCGCTTGAGATTGAAGCAGACCGTGAGGAATTTCTGAGTCTAAATCATGATGAGGATGAATTTTCTGGACGTTTAAACTGATTCTGTCTAGAAGTTTAAGGCCATAAAAAAGCCACTTTTACAGTGGCTTTTTTCTTTAGGGCTTTAGATTAAATTAATAAAGCTCACCAGACTTGCGTCGGGCAATAAAGTCTTTCGATTCTTTGGCAATCACACCTGAAAGCAATAACAAGCCGATCAAGTTTGGAATCGCCATCAAACCGTTGAAGGTATCGGCAAACAGCCAGACCAGATCCAGTGTCGCGACACAGCCAATAAATACTGACAGGATATAGATGATGCGATAAGGGAATACAAATTTCTCACCGAGCAAATAGGTTGCACATTTTTCGCCGTAGTAGCTCCAGCCCAGAATAGTGGAGTAGGCAAAGAAGATAATACCGAAAGTCACGACCCATCCACCAACACCTGGTAGCAATTTGTCGAATACCCCGATAGTCAATACTGCACCAGTCTGACCACCAAAGTCATTGCCGGCCATGATGAAGCCCATTACCAGGACAATACCGGTAATCGAACAAACAATAATCGTGTCAATAAAAGTACCGGTCATAGACACCAGACCCTGACGAGCAGGGTGATCTGTTTTAGCCGCAGCAGCGGCAATCGGTGCAGAGCCCATACCAGCTTCATTTGAGAATACACCACGTGCCACACCGTAACGGATCGCGGCACCAATTGCACCACCAACCGCTGCTTCACCAGTAAAGGCATAGGTGAAGATCATTTTCAGTGCAGGACCCACTAAATCCAGATGGGTGAAAATAATGATCAGACCGCCCGCTACATAGCCAATCGCCATGATCGGTACGATGAAAGAGGCAGCCCTAGAAATCCACTTAATCCCGCCCAGAATTACTAGTGCAGAAAACGCAGTAATCACGATACCTGTAACCCAGGTTTCTAGACCAAAACCATTTTCTACCGCGAGTGCAACGGTGTTGGACTGAACTGAACTACCAATTCCGAAAGACGCCACAGCACCAAAGAACGCAAAGATTAGTGCCAGCCATTTCCATTTCAGGCCACGCTCAATGTAATACATTGGACCGCCAGACATTTCACCGCGTTCATTTTTAACCCGGTATTTGACGGCCAGTACACCTTCGCCATATTTGGTTGCCATTCCGAACAGGGCAGTCATCCACATCCAGAACACGGCCCCTGGGCCGCCCAGTACACAAGCGGTTGCCACACCGGCAATATTACCGGTACCGATGGTAGCTGACAGTGCGGTCATGAGTGAGCCAAATTGGGAAATATCGCCTTCATGCGAAGGGTGTTTGCCAAAAACCTGTTTAAAGGCCAGTGGTAACATGCGGAACTGCCAGAACAGCAGGCGGAAGGTCAGGAATATACCGGTCCCGACAATGAGGACCAGCATATAAGGGCCCCAGACCCAGCCACTGACGGTTTCCATGATACTTTGTAAATTTTGCATAAATTTCTTCTTATTTATCCGTGTCAGCTTTATTTGAGATGTTGATTGAAAAGCAATTGCTATGCCATGCGCGCTCATCCTAAACGCGAATATTGGCGGATTTGTATTCTATTTTTTACATAGTTTCAGCGCTTTGACAAGAAAAATCCTGTATTCATTGCGCCTTAAAACCAAGACTAAAGATAAATGAATATTGATATAAGAAAAATAAATTAACTTGCAAGATTAGTTGGAAAATACAAATGATGCGAATTTTCTTTTTGTATTCCAGGTTTTTTACGTTAATTTGTCGCGATTAAAACTCAAAGTTGAAATGAAATAATGTCAGAAAAATATAGTCACTCATCATCGGAAGATGGTGAGCTACAGCGTAGTTTGTCCAACCGGCACCTGCAGTTAATTGCCATTGGGGGTGCGATTGGCACCGGCCTGTTTATGGGTTCAGGGAAAACCATTAGCCTGGCAGGACCATCTATTCTGGTGATTTATTTGATCATCGGTTTTATGGTGTTTCTGGTCATGCGCGCGTTGGGTGAATTATTATTATCCAATCTGCAATATAAATCTTTTATCGATTTTGCCACCGATCTGATCGGGCCATGGGCAGGTTATTTTGTCGGCTGGACGTACTGGTTATGCTGGATCACGATTGGTATCGCGGATTTGTCTGCCATTATCTATTACTTGCAATTCTTCAATAACGGCCTGCCATTTACTCCGGGCGAAGGCGTACTGATCAGTATTGCCTCTATTGTCTTCATTATGGGCTTGAACCTGGCAACCGTGAAACTGTTTGGTGAAATGGAATTCTGGTTTGCTTTGATCAAGATTATCGCCATTATTGTACTGATCGCTGTAGGTTTATGGATGATCTTTACTGGTTTTACTAGTGATGCAGGTACGGTCGCTTCATTTGCCCATATCTGGGATCATGGCGGTTTGTTCCCGACTGGGACTATGGGCTTCCTAGCCGGTTTCCAAATTGCGATTTTTGCCTTTGTGGGTGTAGAGCTGGTTGGTACTACGGCTGCTGAAACCAAAGATCCAGAGCGTAACCTGCCTAAAGCGGTGAACTCGATTCCGATCCGTATCATTATTTTCTATGTGCTGGCTTTGATCATTGTGATGTCAGTGACACCATGGGATCAGATCAATCCAAATGTTTCTCCGTTCGTGAATCTGTTTAGTCAGGCAGGTATTGCGGCGGCTGCAATCATCATGAACCTGGTGGTGCTGTCATCAGTAATGTCATCAATGAACAGTGGGGTGTTCTCGACCAGTCGTATGCTGTTCGGTTTATCTCGTGAAGAACAGGCACCTAAAGCCTTTGGTCGTTTGAATTCGCGCGCCGTTCCAGCGAATGCTTTGTATTTCTCTGCGATTTGTTTATTGCTCGGTGCAGCATTACAATACTTCGTGCCGAATACGGTTGAAGCATTTACCTTAGCAACGACTCTATCGACCATTCTGTTTATCTGTGTATGGCTGATCATTATCTGGAGCTACATGATCTATTACCGTACTCGTCCAGAATTGCATGCTAAATCCATATTCAAGCTGCCTGGTGGATTGGTGACTTGCTGGATCGTGATTATTTTCTTTGTCGGCATGATTGGTGTGTTATCGTTGGAAGATGATACCCGTCGTGCCTTGATGGTCAGCCCGGTCTGGTTCATTTTACTGATTATTGGATATTTAGGCTTCTATAAACAGAAACATAAATAATCCATATCAATAAAAACGTCAGCGATCTGCTGGCGTTTTTTTATGTCTGAATATACTCTCTAGCGTTTAGCGCTTTGGTCATGCGGATGATCGCGTTATACTTCATCGAAAATACTCATATAGGTGGTCAGATGCGTCAGGTCATTTGCTACATCAGTTTAATTACAGTCGGTTTTGCCTTGGTCGGTTGTGGTCAGTCGGGAGCTTTACATCTTCCAAATGATCCAAACTACGATAAACGTGCCAAGTATTTACTCTATAAAAATACTGAATCTGCACCGCAAGTATCAGATGAACAACAGGATGCGCCGGTCAAACAGCAGTTTGAAGCACCCGCTGAATCCGATTCAACACCATCTCCTTAAGACTTTCAGAGAAAGGATACATTCATGAGTTTCACCCGCATTAATGGGGTATTGCATGCTGAGCAATGTTCACTGCAACAGCTCGCAGAGCAATTTGGCACACCACTTTATGTTTATTCAAAAGCAACTTTTGAAAAGCATTATCTGGATATGGACCGTGCTTTTAGCTTTATCGATCATCAAATCTGTTTTGCGGTAAAGTCAAACTCTAATCTTGCGGTATTGAATGTATTGGCCAAGCAGGGTGCTGGTTTCGATATCGTGACTGGCGGTGAACTGGCTCGTGTATTGAAAGCCGGTGGTGAACCTTCAAAAATCGTATTCTCAGGTCTGGGTAAATCAGAAGCAGATATTAAAAAGGCATTGGAAGTAGGCATCGCCTGTTTTAATGTCGAGTCATATGCCGAACTGGACCGTATTCAGAAAGTAGCGGCTGAACTTAATGTTAAAGCGCCAATTTCACTACGTGTGAATCCGGATGTCGATGCCAAAACCCATCCATATATTTCAACAGGCTTAAAAGAAAACAAATTTGGTATTCCATCAGATAGCGTATTTGAAACTTATCAATATGCAGCGTCATTGCCAAATCTTGAAGTTGTAGGTATTGACTGCCATATTGGTTCACAGTTGACTGAAACCCAGCCTTTTGTTGATGCGCTGGAGCGTGTCATTGTCATGATCGATAAGCTGAAAGACATGGGAATTAACTTGAAACACATCGATATCGGTGGTGGTCTGGGTGTGACATATAAAGATGAAACACCGCCATCGGTTGAAGAATATGCCAATGCCATGCGTCCTGCTTTAGAAAAACTGGGTCTGAAAGTTTATATGGAGCCGGGTCGTAGTATCTCTGCCAATGCAGGCGTGTTACTGACCAAAGTGGATTTACTGAAACCAACCAATCACCGTAACTTTGCCATCATTGATGCCGCGATGAATGACCTGATTCGTCCAGCTTTATATGAAGCATGGATGGATATTCAATCCGTGACACCGCGTACGGATATGGAAACAAAAGAATGGGATGTGGTGGGCGCAATCTGTGAAACTGGCGATTTTCTGGGTAAGGAACGTGAGCTTGCCATTAAAGAAAATGATGTGCTGGCAGTACTGGGAGCTGGTGCATATGGTTTCGTAATGAGTTCAAACTATAACAGTCGTGGCCGTGCTGCTGAAGTGATGGTCAATGGTGATCAGGCGCATCTGATTCGTGAGCGTGAAACGGTTGAATCACTTTGGGAACGTGAGCGTTTATTGCCTTAAGGAGACTGAGTAATGTTGCTTGAATTTACCAAGATGCATGGCCTGGGCAATGATTTTATGGTGGTAGACCTGATTAGCCAGCGTGCTTATCTGGATACTCTCACTATTCAGCGCTTGGCAAATCGTAACTTTGGTGTGGGTTTTGACCAGCTCTTGATTGTTGAACCGCCTGATATTCCAAGTGCAGATTTTAAATACCGTATTTTTAATGCGGATGGTTCTGAGGTTGAGCAGTGCGGCAATGGTGTACGCTGTTTTGCCCGTTTCGTGCATGAGCGTCAATTGACCACTAAAACCAAAATCAAGGTACAGACCAAAGCTGGAATCGTGGAACCTGAACTCGGTGCCAATGGCTGGGTGCGAGTGAATATGGGTTATCCAAAATTCCTGCCTCAGGAAATTCCATTTGTGGCAGAAGAACCGGAAAATCTGTATGACATCGATCTGGCGGGTGGAGAAAAGCTGACAATTGATGTGGTCAATATGGGTAATCCACATGCAGTGACGATTGTTCCGGATGTATTGACTGCCGATGTGGCTAAGATTGGTCCACAGGTGGAATCCCATGTGCGTTTCCCGGCACGCGTTAATGCTGGATTTATGCAGATCATTGATGAAAAGCATGCCCGTTTGCGTGTTTATGAGCGTGGTGTAGGCGAAACACTAGCTTGTGGTACAGGTGCCTGTGCTGCAGCAGTGTCTGGTATGCGCCGTGGTTTGTTATCTAGCAAGGTCGAAATTGAACTTGCGGGTGGTAAATTGCAGATTGAATGGAAAGAAGGTGATGTGGTCTGGATGACAGGTCCAACCGCCAATGTTTATGAAGGTCGACTGGACTTGCGCTACTTCCAAGGTTAATCCCAACATTTATTTCTCTAAAAAGCACCGCACATAGTACGGTGCTTTTTTTATGATAGGATAAATTCCATATTTAATTAATATCACAACAGCCTTATGAATCAGCTTGTGTTTTTACCGGGTGCATCAGGCAGCCAAGGCTTTTGGCAGCCCTTGTTGGCTCATTTAAAAACAGATCAATCTACAAAAATATTGGCATATCCGGGCTTCGATGGGGTAGAACCAGATTCGACTATTCAAAATCTTCATGATCTGCAGGAATTCATCACAAGGCAGATTGAAGATGATTCAATTCTGGTTGCTCAATCTATGGGGGGAGTATTGGCAGTTGCAATTGCACTGCATCATCCACAGAAAGTCAAAGGACTGGTTTTATTGGCAACTTCAGGTGGTCTGGATCTATCCCAGTTCGGTTGTGGTGACTGGCGGATAGATTATCGCGAGCAGTTTAAAGATGTTCCTGACTGGTTTTTACAAGATCAAACCATATTTAGCCTGAAACAGTTAAGCAATCTTGAGATTCCTGTTCTACTGATCTGGGGTGATCAAGACACTTTAAGCACCGTTCAGGTGGGGCAATGCTTAAAGCAAAATTTTAAACATGCAAACCTGCATGTAATTCAAGGCGGGGATCATTTCTTTGCGGCGACTCATCCAGTACAGACCGCAGAACTGATTGAAGCCTGGCTGGAGCCAATTGAATGGAGCAAGTAATAAACCTTTCTGCAAAAGACTTGCTCGAAATCTGGCTCAAAGAACGTGAGATCCAGAACCAGTCTAAACATACCTTACAGGCCTATGAACGTGATGTGGCTGATTTTCTGGAATTCTGCACCATACAACAATTGGCGCTCAATGATGTGGAAGCCACAGATTTACGTCAATTTCTGGCTGAAAAAGTCGAGCAGCACGGATTAAGTTCGAGTAGCTTGCAGCGGATGCTTTCTTCGATTCGCCAGTTCATGAAATGGGCAGAGCAGGCGCAGTATCTGGCATTTAATCCGGCTGATGATTTTCAGTTGAAACGTCAGTCACGTCCTTTACCGGGTATGGTCGATATTGAAACTGTGAACCAGATTCTGGACCAGCCTGCTCCAGAAACCGAAGCGCAGCAACAAATGTGGTTGAGAGATAAAGCAATTCTGGAATTACTCTATTCCAGTGGTTTACGTTTGGCAGAAATTCAGAGCTTAAGAATCAAGGATGTTGATTTTAATCGTCAGCTCCTCCGTATTACCGGTAAAGGCAATAAAACCCGGGTGGTGCCTTTTGGTTCAAAAGCCAAAGATAGTCTGATGGAATGGCTAAAAATTTATCCGCTCTGGAATGGTGATTTTGTACCTGACGCGAATGTATTTATCACCCAAAAAGGCAATCCGCTCGGTGCACGGCAAATTGAAAACCGGGTCAAGTTTCAGGCACAGCGTGCAGGGGTTAATGTTGACCTGCATCCGCATTTGTTACGGCATTGTTTTGCCAGCCATATGCTGTCGAATAGTGGTGATCTTCGTGCCGTTCAGGAAATGTTGGGGCATAGCAATTTGAGTACTACACAAATTTATACTCATATTGATTTTGATCGACTTGCGCAGATTTATGATCAGGCGCATCCGCGGGCACAGCATAAAGAATAGAAAAAATTTAAAGTTTTCTTCCGCTTGTCGGATGATTAGGATTCATGGCATAAAACTTTCATGTATCATGCTTAAAATATGACCTGAACAGAATGTTTGAAAGATATTTCACTATTGTCTTATTTTTCAAATGGCTGTTTTTGGATATAAGTATAAATAGTAATCAATTTTTAAAAGAAAATCAGCGATCTCGATACTGGAATTTTTATGGACACAGCAATTATCCCGGATATACAACAAAAGCATGCGCAGTTAAGCCCAGCCCAAAAAGATATGTTTGCGGGTTATGGTTTACGCCAGATTAAACATTTTGTTGAGATTAGCTTGCCCACTATTGAAGCCGTTCTCCCTAAAGGAGCAATCGTGCAAGGGATTAATGCAGAAGGGAAAATGCAGGCTTATAATCCTGAAACAGGCCAGTATTATCTATGGATTTCTGATCTGCAATGGCAGACCACGCAGCGTGCCAGTCAAGCTGTTGACCTGAAAGAAGATGCGCTCGAAATCTGGAATATTTTCGATCTGAAGTCTTATGAACTGATTGAACTGAGTCATGTGCATCGTGACTTTCTGCAAGTTTAATGAACATGAAGGATGACCAAGGTCATCCTTTTTTATTGCTAAAATATTTTATAAGTCATCCAGCGGTAACTGAAAACTTTGCTTGATGATCTGGCTGGGTAAATCTGTTTTGACACTGGTAATGCCATTTTTCTTGGTCAAATGTGTGGACTGGAATTTACGGTAACTTTCCAGATCAGGTACCACAACTTTTAACATCGCATCACATTCACCCAGAATGATATAGCACTCCATCACCTGAGGCAGTTCTTTCATTGCCTCGATAAAAGTATCAATGGTTTCTGCATCCTGACCGACCAGCCAGATCCGTGAAAACAGAATCAACTGAAAACCGATTTTCTGTGAATCGACAATGGTGGTGTAATTCTGGATCACACCCGCATCTTCGAGCAACTTTACCCGACGCAGACAGGAAGAAGGGGATAGTCCAATTTCCCGCGCCAGATCATTATTCTGAATACGGCCATTGGCTTGCAATTGATGAATGATATTTTTATCAATTCGATCAAGTTTTACTCGCACAGATTTAGAAGATATTTTCATATATTAGAATATAATTTGAAAAATAATGCTTATTATAAAATAAATTGAAAGCCTATTTTGTAAAAATTCATAGATACTAATTCCACTTTTCGAAGATTTAAAGGAAAAGGAAATGTCTGTATTTGCACTTTTTGCACTAACCGTGCTTCCCCTGATTTTTACACCTGGACCAGATATGCTGTTTATCCTGTCTCAAGTGATGGGTAAAGATGCAAAAGCAGGCATGATGGCAACCATCGGGATCTGTTCAGGTTATCTGGTACATTCCATTTTGGTAGCAATAGGAATCGCAGCGATTATCGTGTCTTTTCCGGTATTGTTTGAGGTGATTCGCTGGCTGGGTATTGCTTATTTGCTCTATCTGGCTTGTAGCCTGTTGAAATCAGTATTTAGTAAAAACTCAATGAAAATTGAGAAAAAATCTGCTGCTAATCCAGTGAAAAAAGGCTTCTTTACGGCCTTACTCAATCCTAAAGGCATGCTGATCTATTTTGCGATCTTGCCGCAGTTTATTGATAAAAGCGGAAATACAGTGAGCCAAGGCTTAATTCTCTCTTTTATTTTTATCGGCATGATTTTCATTGTTTATTGTGCTCTCAGCATTCTGTTCAGCAGAATTACCCGCAATACACAAATTGATGAACGTAAACAGAAATGGGTTGATGGCACCTCAGGTGGTTTACTTGCCCTTGCTGCAAGCTGGTTAATTATTAATTAAGCAATGGCGTGTTTTAAAAAAGCATACTGCTCCCAGTATGCTTTTTTTATATTTATAGATTGATGACAACCCAATTTTTAGACCTGCCCAGCAAAGTAAAGCGGAGTAAATTGAGCAGATATGCAGAATAAATCCTGATTAATTTCGCTTTATGTCCAAACTGACCAAAGCGGTCATTTTTAAATATAAGTCATTTTTCACAAATCTAAGGACAGATTTGTACATTTAATAAGCAGAAATCAAAAGTTCTGATGTGTTTCATCAAATAAAAACATAATAAAAATCAAAGGTTAAATTTTATTAAATATTAATAAAATTCATTGTAATAAATCGATACGGATTAATTGTGAACGCATCGTTCAAGGAAAATTACGCATTTTTACAGCTCTTTGTTGAATTGTGACTTGACCGAAATGCCGTGCACATTGCAAGATAGGGCACCTAAAAAATTTAAGTGAAGAGTTATTATAACTTTTCTCAACATTTACATTTGCTAAAACAGCCGAGGATTACATGAAGGCTCTTGTTGCTGTAAAACGTGTGGTTGATGCCAACGTTAAGGTTCGCGTTAAGCCGGACAACAGTGGTGTTGACTTAACAAACGTTAAAATGTCAATTAACCCATTCTGTGAAATCGCGGTGGAAGAAGCGGTTCGTTTAAAAGAAAAAGGAACTGTTTCAGAAATCGTTGTTGTTTCTATTGGTCCTAAAGAAGCTCAAGAACAAATCCGTTCTGCAATGGCGCTTGGTGCTGACCGCGGTATTCTGGTTGAAGCTGATGACAGCCAATTAGGTGCGCTAGAAGTTGCTAAAATTCTAAAAGGTGTTGTTGAAGCTGAACAACCACAATTGATCCTTCTTGGTAAACAAGCAATTGATGACGACTCTAACCAGGTTGGCCAGATGCTTGGTGCACTTCTAGGTGCAGGTCAAGGTACATTCGCTTCAGAAGTTAAAGTTGAAGGCGACAAAGTACAAGTGACTCGTGAAGTCGACGGTGGTCTACAAACTGTTGAATTATCACTTCCAGCGATCGTAACTACTGACTTACGTTTGAACGAGCCACGTTATGCAGCTCTTCCAAACATCATGAAAGCGCGTAAAAAACCGCTTGATACTAAGTCACCTGCAGATTTCGGTGTAACTACTACAACTAAACTGAAAACAGTAAAAGTTGAATCTCCTGCAGAGCGTAAAGCTGGCGTACAAGTGAAGTCTGTAGACGAACTTGTAGAAAAATTGAAAAACGAAGCGAAAGTGATCTAATACAGAAGGATAAAAATCATGAGTATTTTAGTAATCGCTGAGCACGACAACAAAGCACTTAACGCTGCTACTTTAAACGTTGTTGCTGCGGCGCAAAAAATCGGTGGTGATATCACTGTATTGGTTGCTGGTTCTGGCGCTCAAGCAGTTGCTGATCAGGCAGCTAAAGTTGCGGGTGTAAGCAAAGTTTTACTTGCTGACGACGCTGCTTATGCAAACCAACTGGCTGAAAACGTAGCAAAACTGGTTGCAGAATTAGGTAAAGGCTACAACCATATCCTTGCTGCTTCTACTACAACTGGCAAAAACATTCTGCCACGCGCTGCTGCACTTCTTGATGTCAGCATGATCACAGACATCATCGCTGTTGATTCTGCAAATACATTCAAGCGTCCGATCTATGCAGGTAACGCGATTGCAACTGTTGAGTCTTCTGAATCAGTAATCGTTGCAACTGTTCGTGGTACTGCATTTGATGCGGTTGCTGCTGAAGGTGGTTCTGCTGCGGTTGAAGCTGCTGCTTCTACTGGTGATGCTGGTATTTCTAAGTTCATTAATGAAGAAATCGTTAAATCTGAACGTCCTGAATTGACAGCTGCTCGTATCGTGGTTTCTGGTGGTCGTGGTGTAGGTTCTGGTGAGAACTACCACAAAATCCTTGATCCACTAGCTGACAAACTTGGCGCTGCTCAAGGTGCTTCACGTGCTGCAGTTGATGCTGGTTTCGTTCCTAACGATATGCAGGTTGGTCAAACTGGTAAGATCGTTGCACCTGACCTGTACATCGCTGTAGGTATCTCTGGTGCGATCCAGCACTTGGCAGGTATGAAAGAATCTAAAGTGATCGTTGCGATCAACAAAGATGAAGAAGCTCCAATTAATGCAGTAGCAGACTACTGGTTAGTAGGTGACCTGAACACTGTAATTCCTGAATTGGTTTCTAAAATCTAATTTCTGAATCAGTTTCAAAAAAACGCTCCTTTAGGAGCGTTTTTCTTTTTTTAATCTAGATAATTAATCTAACTAACAAGTTGTCCATTTCTGACTCGAAATTTTGGCTATTGTATATTTTGTGTTAATATTAAGGTTTTATTAAGCTTGCCATTTGGCGGAGTGTTCGTGAAATTTGATTTTCAGTTACCAGTCAGTATTTTGGTAATGATGATCTGCTGTTTGATTTTCCCTTTTCTCCCGAGTCTGCACCTTCCTTTGTTAGGAGGTATGACGGTTACAGCAGTTGAGTCAATTCAAGCATTAATGTTGTTTGGTTTTGCCGTATTTAGTTTTTTCTATATCCGTCCATTTGAATTAAGTAAAGGTCAAAAACAATTTTGGCTCTGGTCAGTTGCATGGTGGATTATGCTGTTTGGTAGAAGTACCAGCTGGGGACGTGACTATTTCCCGGAAGTGCCAAAAATCTATTTCCGTGGTATTTCGGTTCTTGTGATTGCACCCGTGGTGTTTATGCTGTTTTTAGCACCTTTGCGTCAAGAAATTGCTTATAAGTTTAAGCATGTATCACTTCCAATTTGGGCACTCCTATTAGCTTTCATTGGCTTGCTGATGTCTGATGGCATTGAACATAATCGGTTTTTTACTCATTTTATTTTTACAGATTTTATCTATAAAGATTTGATGGAAGAACTATACGAATTTCCGCTTATTATCGGTTTATTCCTGGTCGCTTATCCATTAATGAAGCAAGATTGTGTTGTGACAAAATCAACTAGTCAGGTCATAGCTGAAGATGATTTTTCCGATATAGAGTCTAAACTTCATATTTAAGTGACTTGCTTTTTTAAAGAAAAAAATGAACCTCTGCAAGCAGAGGTTTTTTAATATCAAAATATTGTGAAGTGATTAAAATTTCTACTAAAAATCCTGTGGGTAGTTGGGGATGAAACAGATAAATTTAGCCTAGATTATGCTATACTGTACGACTAAATTTTAATATTGGTTCAGCTTTTTTTTGAGCCGATTTATAGCTGGATTTACGACATATAAATGCAAGCCAAATCTGGCTTGTAGAATAAGGAGTATGCATGAGCGTATCGGAAATTAGACCGATTGCCATTGAGGATGAACTCAAGCACTCGTATTTAGACTATGCAATGAGCGTGATTGTTTCACGTGCCTTGCCGGATGTACGAGATGGTCTAAAACCTGTTCATCGTCGTGTGCTTTTCGCAATGCACGAATTGGGCAATGACTACAACAAAGCTTACAAGAAGTCTGCCCGTGTTGTAGGTGATGTCATCGGTAAATATCACCCACATGGTGATTTTGCTGTTTATGAAACCATTGTCCGTATGGCTCAGGACTTTAGTCTGCGCTACCAATTGGTTGATGGTCAAGGGAACTTTGGTTCGATCGATGGCGATAGCGCTGCGGCAATGCGTTATACCGAAGTTCGTATGCGTAAGCTGACCCATGAATTACTGGCTGATCTGGAAAAAGATACAGTTGACTGGGAAGATAACTACGACGGTTCTGAGCGTATTCCGCAAGTCATGCCAACCCGTATTCCGAACCTGCTGGTGAATGGTGCGGCTGGTATTGCAGTCGGTATGGCGACCAATATGGCGCCACACAACATGACTGAAGTAGTGAATGCATGTCTGGCTTATGCAGATAATCCGAATATCAGCATCGAAGGTTTGATGGAATATATTTCCGGTCCAGACTTCCCGACAGGTGGTATTATCTACGGTAAATCAGGTATCGTGGATGCTTACCGCACCGGTAAAGGCCGTTTGCATATTCGTGGTAAATATCACTTTGAAGAAGATGCCAAATCTGGCCGTACTACGATTGTCTTCACGGAAATTCCTTATCAGGTTAACAAAGCGAAAACGATTGAACGTATCGCCGAGCTGGTCAAAGAGAAAAAACTTGAAGGCATTTCTGAACTTCGTGATGAATCGGACAAGGAAGGGATGCGTATTGCGATTGACCTGAAGCGTGGTGAAAATGCTGAAGTCATCGTCAATAACCTGTTCCAGAATACGCAGTTAGAAAATTCTTTCAGCATCAATATGGTTTGCCTGGACAACGGCCAGCCGAAGTTGATGAACCTGAAAGACATCATTGCGGCATTCATCCGTCACCGTCAAGAAGTCGTGACACGTCGTACCATGTACGAACTGCGCAAAGCACGTGAACGTGGTCATATTTTAGAAGGTTTAACCGTTGCTCTGGCAAATATTGATGCCATCATCGAAACCATCAAAACTTCTGCCAACCCAGCTGAAGCGCGTGAGCGTTTACAAGCAGGTGAGTGGGCAGCAGGCGGTGTGGCAGCCTTGCTCGAAAAAGTAGGTGCTGTTTCTGTACGTCCGGACGAAATTGAAGGCGAAGATCCAGAGCGTCCATTTGGTATTGATGGTGAGGTGTATCGCTTATCTCCTACTCAAGTCAACGCGATTATGGAACTGCGTTTGCACCGTTTGACCGGTCTTGAGCAGGATAAACTTCAAGCTGAATATTCTGAAATCTTAGGTCAAATTGCTGAATATACAGCCATCTTAAATGACTTCAACTTATTGATGAACGTCATTAAAGAAGAGCTGGCATTGATTCTTCAGCAATATGGCGATGCACGTAAAACAGATATTGTTGAATCTCGTATCGACTTCTCTCGTGAAGATTTGATTCCTGAAGAGCAAATGGTTCTGACCGTTTCAAAAACAGGCTATGCGAAAACTCAACCATTATCTGACTATGCTGCTCAGCGTCGTGGTGGTCGTGGTAAGTCTGCAACCAGCATGAAAGAAGATGATTACATCCAGCACATGGTGGTGACGTCGAATCATGCCACTGTGCTTTGCTTCACCAATGTCGGTAAGGTTTATCGTCTGAAAGTTTATGAAGTACCACAAGCTTCGCGTGGTGCCAAAGGTCGCCCAATGGTGAACTTGTTGCCACTGGATGACAATGAAACCATTACTGCTATCTTGCCAGTAATTGATGCACCGAAGAAATTTAAAGAACGTCTGGTTGACTTTAAAGCATTTGTGAAAACCAATGCTGCACAGCTGCAAACCAATGAAGTGATCAATAGTCACTTTGCGGCACTAGAAGCTGCACTTGCTGAATCGGAAGATGGTGCAGATGATATTTCTGATGCACTGCGTGTTCAGTTGAAAGAACTCGGCTTAGCACTTTCTACGACTGATCTTGATGATGACATCATCAATGACTTTGCTCAGCAGGCTGAAGCTGTTCGTAAGAACTTCTATGTGTTTATGGCGACTGAGTACGGCACGATTAAACGTGTAGAACTGGAACAATTCTCGAATGTTCGTTCCAACGGTTTACGTGCGATTGAACTGAATGGCGATGACACCTTAATTGGTGTTGCGATTACCGACGGTGAACAGCAAATTATGTTGTTCTCGAACGAAGGTAAAGCAATTCGTTTCGCAGAGACTGACGTACGTTCAATGGGTCGTTCAGCCAAAGGTGTACGCGGTATGCGCGTGACCATCGGTGCTTCTCAAGTTGAAGATGGAGAAGATGTAGATGTTGAATCTGATGATGAAGATGCAACTGAAGCTAACTTCATTAGCCGTATCGTATCTCTAGTGGTTGTACCTGAAACCGGTGAAGTGCTGTGTGCTTCTGCAAATGGTTATGGTAAACGTACCCCGGTAGATGACTTCCCAACCAAGAAACGTGGCGGTAAGGGTGTAATTGCAATCAAGACCTCAGAACGTAACGGTGAGCTGGTCGGTGCGGTTGCGATTGACGCATCTAAAGAACTGATGTTGATTTCTGATGGCGGTACACTGGTTCGTACCCGTGCTTCTGAAGTGGCACAGACTGGTCGTAATGCACAAGGTGTTCGTCTGATCCGTCTGGCTGAAGATGAAAAACTGGTCGGTGTAGAAGCGATTGAAGCAGTTGAAGATGAGTTGGAAATATTGGAAGATATTGAAAATACTGAATCTGCAGCTGATGATGTAACTGATGCACAAGCAGCTGAAAAAGATGATGACAATACAGTAGAGGAATAAGTTCTGCTACTGATGAAAAAGGGCGCTTCGGCGTCCTTTTTTACACATCGACTAAATGAGAGATAAATAATGAAGACCAGATTGATGCTTTTGACCGCAGCTATTGCACTTAGCGGCTGTAATAATGCAATGGACAGTATGCCCGATCCGAGCCCTGAGCAGGAAAAGGCTGCGCAAGTAGCTTATGAAGACCTGCGTGATGGAAAATATGACGAATTTTTAGCTCAGCTTGAGCCGAAGTTGCAGACAGAATTTCAAAACAATGAAAAAATCATGAAGCGTTTTTCACGCTCAATTCCACAAGGTGAATATAAGTCCAAGACTATCATGAGAAAGAGCTTCGAGGAAAATAACGGCAAACCGAGTGAATACAAGGTCAGCTATGAAATTGCCTATCCAAAAAACCTGGTTCAGTATGATGTGAGTTTTGACCAGCCGAATGGCAGTACTAAAATCCGCAACTTTAATATTCAGGTATTTGGTGAATAATTTTCAATGCGAATAGCCTGAGTAAATCTGGATTTAAGAACGTGGGCGTAGCCGATAATAGCCTAAGCTCATACAGATGATGCCGATCACCAATAGATAAGCAAGCTTTCCTAGAACCATATAAGTAGGCACCCCCATCTGATTGAGTTGAATAAACATCTGCACGATTTGGGTCGAAGGTAAGGCTTGCCCAATGAGTTGCACCCAGACTGGCATGGCAGCATGCGGCCAGGCGACTCCTGAAAGCATAAAGAGCGGAATTGAAGTAAAAACAATGATATGACCGGCGCGTTCTGGCATGTCCAGAAAACTGGCAAACAAGGTAGTAATCCCAATCATGCAGAATACAAAGATGGGTACAGCGAGCAGCATGCCCCAAAAATTTCCGCCACGGGGATAATCAAAATACCAGAAAGTAAAACCAAACAGGTAATAACAGCCCAAACATCCAATGGTCAGAATCGCCAAACTGATTCCGAATAAGGTGGTTAAATTAATCCTCTGTCTACTTTCCCGATACAGCGCAATCAGCATACTGAGGCCAAGAAAGATCGTCTGATGAATAATCAACGGTGCAACAGCGGGAAACACATAGCTACCATAGCCAGAGAGTGTATTAAATAATGGAATCTGGTGAATGGATAGTGCAGGAGAGAAGTGTGAAATCTCGCTAAAGCGTTCTGCATATTCGCTTAAGGTATTTTCTACTGAAGAGACCAAGCCCAAACCAATCTGTTTGGTAATTAAAAAGTTAGCAGTACTTAAGTACAGCCCAATCCCGCCATTTTCACCGTGCCTGATAGATTGTGAAAGATTATCTGGTAATAATAAAATCCCGTCGGCTTTTTGAGTTTCCACCCAGTGTTTAGCTTCAGCAAAATTTCCAGTCACCGCCTTGATTTGTACATTGGGGCTTTGGCTGACATGACTGATAATGGTATTGGTTAAAGCACTTTGCTCTTCGTCAACAATAATAATCGGCAAGGCTTCTGCGTGTTCTGCCTTATATGCGGTCGGATAGAAAAAGCTGTAAAACAGAACTGATAAAATCAGCGTGGTAAAAATACTGGTATTGCTAATAATGTCTTTAAAAGTTTGGCAATAAGCTTTCCAGAGTGATTTCATGCTGACACTCCTTTGGCTGTTTTTTTGAGAAAGACATAGGCCAGTACAGCATAAAGCACGACATAAATGACGAGCACGAACATCGGTTGCAGTGAAATATAGAGCGGACTGCCAATCACCCATTGCTCCGTCTGTAATTTGGCATAGGGTGTATAAGGAATAATATTGGACCAGAACTGGGTGAATAGTGGAGCATTATTAAGAGGTAAAGTTACCCCAGCAAAACTGAGCGATGAACCACCATAAACTGCTAGTAGACCAAAAGATTTGGTTAGGTCCTGAGTAGCCAGAACCACAGCACTACTGATAAAGGCATAGGCACTATAGAACAGTATTTGAGCCAATAGAATCAGCCATAATGACCCGGCAATAAACCAGCCGCGAATTTCGACCAGCCAAAACATCCAAGCCCAAGTCCATAAACAAAAGATTGCTACATAAACCAGATTTTTAGACAGCAGTGCCGACCACAAGTTTTGTTGGGCAATCCAATGACTAACAGTATGCCGTTTAATTTCCTGACCCACAGCAAAAGCCACACAGCAACATAACAACAAGTGCAAAATTGCCGGAACCATATAAGGTTCCAGATAAAATTCATAATTCAGCTGTGGGTTATACAATGGGGAAATTTTAATATTCGGTGTAGGTGCATCCAGATAGGGGAGCGTGTTGCCTAGATACTGCTTACCGGTAAACTCAGCCAGAGCCTGCAAGGTGCTAAGTAGCATAGCCGAAGAAATGGTATTACCGATACTAAAATAACTCTGATTAAAAGCAATACTAATTTCAGCATCCTGAGCTTTGACCAATCGTTGCTCGGCTCCGGTAGGAATATGAATATAGCCCCAGATTTTATTTTCGTTTAATAACTTTTCGATTTCGACCGTTTGATCAGAAACGGTATGCACGTGTAGGGTATGATTCAAAGATAAATGATCATAAATCTTGCTGCTCAGGCTACTTTGATCCTGATCAATAATGGCGATTGGTAGATGATCCGGTTTGCCTTTGGCAAACATGCTACCAAGTAAAATCAGAATACAGGCAGGGGCGAGCAGGACTAGAGCCAGATCCCATTTCTCTCTGCATAAATAGCGTATTTCACGCTGAATACCCGCCCAGAATCCAGAAGCCATTTATTTTGGCTCTTTCAATTTAAACAGCACGCTCATGCCGACTTTTAACTCAGGCATTTCAGTGACTGGCACAAGATGAACTTTAAAACTGCGGACATCATAACCGCCGGTTTGGCGCGTGGTTTTAATGGTGGCAAATTCACCTTCAGCACTAATATTTTTTACTTTAAAAGTGGCTGATTGATTCAGTGCCGGAATAAAACCTGCAAGCTGTTGCTGTTTACCTAAAGCGGCATATTGGTCTTCACGAATATTCAGGCTAATCCAGCGTTCTGCCGAGATCAGGCTGACCACTGGCACTGCGGTTGCCACCAGTTCAGTGGCATTGCCATAGGTTTTGGAGACGGTACCATCAATCGGTGCTAATAATTCAGTTTCTGCTTCTAGTGCATTGGCTTCAGCGACTGCTGCACGGGCTATATCAACCTGAGCATCTGCAGAACTTTTCTGTTCTGGTGTACTGCCGCGTTTAGCCCGGGCATATTGTTGATACGCAGCTTCTGTCATTTGCGACGCAGATTGTGAAGCTGCAAACAGTTCATCTCGGCGCTGGCGGGAAATAACGCCTTCCTTAAATAGATTGGCTCCACGTTGATAGGAAGTCTTAGCGAGTTGCTCCTGTGCTTTTAGTGACTGCCAGTTGGCATACAGAGAAGCGATATTTTCTTCCTGAGAACCACGTTCTGCGGTGGACTGAAGTGCTAATGCAGACTGTAAAGTAGCTAAAGCCTGCTGCTTTTTCGCCTCAATTTCAGGACTATGCAATTTCACCAGCGCCTGGCCTTTCTTGACGTCATCGCCTTCCTGCACATAAATCTTTTCAATCCGGCTTGGAACTTTAGTGGCCACTTGAACCGTCTCTGCCTCAACCCGGCCTTGTAGCTCGATTTCTATGGGTTGATAGGTTTTCCATAGGCCAAACCCAATCAAAGCAAGAATGACTGGAATCAGCCCTAAAAGCAGATATTTTTTGCGCGATTTTTTTTCTGTGCTTGCATGATTATCTGGCTCTGATTCACTGTAATTGATTTCTGAAGCCGCTTCATCAACAGGATGTTCTGGCTTTTGCTCATCTGTCATGTCTGGCTCCATTAACGAATATAGTGGGTGTTGGCATGTTGCATATAGTTTGGAAATTCAACAATTGAGCCATGGCTCTGTAATAAGGTCGCGAGAGATATTACATATTTATAAGCGTTTAATGCCATTTCTGCCTTTAAACTGCTGAGCATGTTTTGGGCATCGATGACCTGGGTGGCTGTCCCCACATCTTCCTTAAAGGATAATTCCTGAATACGCAGATTTTCCTGAGCTGCTTTCAGATTCTGCTGAAGTAGAGCATCACTTTGCTGGGCGCTGACTGCTTCACTAAATGATTTATAAATCAGGTTTTCAATCTCCTGCTGGGTACGCGCCGTCATGAGTTCAGCGGCATAGCGTTTTAGTTCAGCAGCCTGAATATTCTTGTTTTTATCAATACCTGAGAACAGATTATAACGTGCTGCAACCCCTACAATCCAGTTTTGATGTTGATCCAGACTATATTCACCAAACGCAAAAACATTTGGCCTTTTAGCGGCCTGCTGGGCTTTGACATTGGCTTTGGCCAGCTCGGTATCCATCTGCATTTTTTTGATCAGTGGGGAGTTCTGGCTAAAACTGCTGAGCAGAATATTCACATTTTGTGGTTCAGCACGATTCACAAATAAAGGTGTGCTTAGCTCGGTGATATTGCTATCCAGCAACAGGTTATTCAGCTGAAATAGGGCAGCATTCAGATTGGCTTGGGCATTTTGTTGTGCGCGTTCAGCATTATTGCGTGCTACTTCAAACTGCATGCGCTGGCCTTTGCTAATAAAACCCTGCTGTTGCAGTTTTAGGGCATTACGATAATGTTGTTGCATGGCATTTGAATTAAAAAGTGCCGAATCCAGTAACTGTTTTTGTAGTTGAACATTAAAGTAAGACTGAATCAGCTCAAAACGCTGCGTATCCTGTTGCTGCTGATTGCTAAGTTTGCTACGTCCTGACTGAATATTGGCAATTTCTTTGGCACTACGGGTGAGGCCTCCGGTATATAGTGGCATCATCACGGAAACAGTGGGACGAATCACCTGATCTTCAAGAACGACATTAGACGTATCCGGAATCAGACCTACTCCGCTATGAATAGTATTGTTGAGTCCTTCCCGCAGTGGATCGATAATACCTGCGGGTAGATCCACACCATTAATGGCTTCCCACTCATTAAGCCGGCCATTTACACCTTGAGAGAGTGAATTTTCCAGATTATTTTTAAACTGCTTTAATGGAATATCGACTTCACTGTGAAAGGCATAGGCACGAACATTCAGGTCAACACGAGGCAGACCAATGCCTTTCACAGCTTCGGCCTCAAGTTTAGAAGCTTGCTCCAGACTTTGAAAAGCCTGGCTACTATAGGAACGTTGCAACAATTGTTGTTCTGCATCCTGAAAGCTGATGCTTTGTGCATAAGCAAAACTGCCATACATCATGGATGCAAGCACAGTCAGACCCCAGCAGACACATTGTTTATTTTTCTTCATATTCATAAAGTGGTAATGTAAAAGTCACATTAATTCAGTCTAAGCTGCATTATAAATCAAGTGCTTGCAGGGCAGGGATGGGTTAAGTTGTAGTATTGTTGTAATTCGAAGCGATTCATTTCTCAAGTTTCAAGTTGATAGTTCTAAGCATTGAATGAGACTGAATATTTTTACCTACGCAATTTCTCATAAATGAAATCACAAGGTTAGGGTAAAAAATCAAAGGTATTTAAATTATCCTCCGAATCTAGATTGGTTTTTTGACTCTATCTTCATTCTTGGATAGAAATAATTTTGTGCAAGCGGCGTCCAGATATGGTTAAATGCCATCATTTTATTGTGTTTCACTCTGAAAGGAAAAATCATGCGCGCGTACAACTTCTGTGCTGGTCCTGCTGCATTACCTACTGCCGTACTTGAAAAGGCTCAAGCTGAAATGCTTGACTGGCAGGGCAAAGGTCTTTCGATCATGGAAATGAGCCACCGTAGTGCAGACTATGTTGCAGTTGCGGAAAAGGCAGAAGCAGACCTTCGCAAGCTCATGAATATTCCTGAGAACTATAAAGTACTGTTCTTGCAGGGTGGCGCATCTTTGCAATTCTCGGCAATTCCATTGAACCTGCTGGGTAAAAACAACAAAGCTGACTATATCCGTACCGGTATCTGGTCTGAAAAAGCATTGAAAGAAGCTAAACGCTATGGCGACATCAATGTGGTTGAAGCAGGCATTAAAACTGAAGATGGTAAATTGGCGATTGCTGATCAAAGCACCTGGAATCTTTCTGATGATGCCGCTTATGTGCATTATGCAGATAATGAAACCATTGGCGGTCTGCAATTTGCCCATGTGCCAGAAACTGATAAGCCACTCGTATGTGATTTCTCTTCAAGCATTTTGTCTGCACCGATTGATGTTTCTAAATTCGGTCTGATCTATGCAGGTGCACAAAAGAATATTGGCCCTGCAGGTTTGACACTGGTCATTATTCGTGAAGATTTGCTTGATCAGGCAAAACCTGAAATTCCAAGCATCCTGAAATATGCAGATCAAGCGAAAAACGGTTCGATGGTCAACACACCATCAACTTATGCGTGGTATTTATCTGGTTTGGTATTCGAATGGTTACTGGAACAGGGCGGTGTAGAAGCGATTCACAAAGTGAACCTGCAAAAAGCTGAATTGCTCTATGGCTATATCGATTCTAGCGACTTCTATGCAAATCCGATTGCCAAAGAAAACCGTTCAATCATGAATGTTCCATTTACTCTGGCAAATCCTGAACTTGAAAAACAGTTCCTGCAAGAAGCAAAAGAAAACCATTTACTTAACCTTGCCGGCCACCGTTCAGTAGGTGGTATGCGTGCCAGCATTTACAATGCCGTACCGTTAGAAGGTGTACAGGCATTGGTAAACTTCATGGATGACTTTGCTAAACGCAATGCTTAATCCTTGAGAATCA
Source organism: Acinetobacter sp. NIOH-H-8 (assembly GCF_046635365.1). Taxonomy (NCBI): domain Bacteria; kingdom Pseudomonadati; phylum Pseudomonadota; class Gammaproteobacteria; order Moraxellales; family Moraxellaceae; genus Acinetobacter; species Acinetobacter sp. NIOH-H-8. The sequence continues at coordinate 149,894 of NZ_JBHDVN010000001.1, read as the reverse complement.
AAAAACCCGGCAATTGGCCGGGTTTTTTTATCATTTAATTCGGGTTAAAAAACAAAGTTATGTAAGATATAGCCGCAAATGAGCATACCCAATACGAAAAATAGGCATGACATCATATCAAGCTGATAACGCGAGCCAAGATGATGCTCAACCTGCTGTAAATTTTCTTCTTGAACGATTTTCATAGATATTTATTATCCGATCTATTTATCGTAAATGATTATTTGTTGATCGTATTTTTACCATAAAAAATTGATTAAATAAAGTACATTCTTAACTAAACTTCATAAAGTATTAATTTTATTTAAATAACTGGCCTCAATATATTCATAAAAATAGAACTGTTATATTAAGTCATTATTTTTATGATGTTTTTAATATGATTATTCAGTTTAAGATAACATTGAAAATGAATTTGTTTGAATTTAAATCTGTGGATAAATCTATTTTCAATGAATTCAAAATCCATTAATTCTGATTTTAATTGTGGATAAAAAATAATCAGAATTGAGAGAATATCGCACTAAAATAAATAAAAAACAGGAGACACATATAAAAATATGAGCCTCCGATCTGGATATTCAGCTTAAGCTGCTTTTCGATAGATATTGGCCTGAATCCACAGATTGCCCCGAATATATTGACCAATCTGGAAATCTTTATGCTTGTCATTGCGGGTGGCTACACGGATCAAAGTAGCCGGCTGGCCTTCATCATGAATCAGGGTAACATCATAGAGCATGTAATCCTGATCCATAAATTGCATTGAAGTTTTACCGACAATATTGCCCTGGAACCAGGCTTCATCTTCCTGACCCATGGTCTCACCATACAGATAAGCGACCATTTTGGAGAAATCGACCGTTACCGGTTCTTTGTCTTCTTCAGACTTTGGCTCCCAGGCATCAATCTGTTCCTGTAAGTTATCTGGTGCAACACCATTATTTTCCGCAAGAATTGCATTCAGGGCACGGTGATGTTTGATAGAGGCAGGATCATCCACGACTAAATGTTCATGATCAGTCACCACTTCCAGTTCATAAGCCCAGGCATTTAAGTTGACGATATAAGACTGGTCTTTTTCATAATGCGACCGGTTGACACTGTACAGCGTATCAAAGGCATAGATGATATTGTTGGCACCCAGATTGAGACGCAACACAGCTTGGGTATCGGATTTACAAGAAATAATCCGGTCAATCGTGGCTTTTACCTGGTAGGGACTGTCAAAGCCTGGGAATGCGGTTTTCACAGCCTGTGGCTTGTTATTTTCTACGGCAATCACTTGGCTTAATTGTACCGCAGCTTTACTCGGTCCCTGAATCAGCCAGGTGGTTTCATCCATATCGCATTCTTGTGTACACAAGCCCATCGGCATTACAGGTGCATCAAGGGCTTTGCCTAACCATTGAGGAACATCTGTGCCTGGGTTTTCAGTAAGCAAGGTCCAATGTTCGACATGACTACCGAAATTTTGATCATCAATAGTGATGATCTCTGGGCTATTCTGTTTTTTCATATGCACAATTGATCTTGGATGACTTATTTATAGTTAATCGAGGGTAATTGCGATTTTTCAAGTCACTCGAATGAATTTAAAAATTAAAATGCAAATCATGTGAAGTCAAATTTTTTTAGATTGTGGATAGCTGACTCATTTAATACGGCTGAGTTGAGTATTTAAAGACCAAGATATTCAGAGAAAGAGCAGTTTTAAGCATCAACCTGCATCCTCTGATTTGCTACACTAGTCCAAATTTCTCCCTTATGGAAAGCTGTGTGTTGCCATTCAAACTTTGGGTCGATGCAGATGCATTACCTCGTATTCTGAAAGATGTGATTATTCGTGCCTCCGATCGTTATCAGCTTGAAGTCACTTTTGTGGCTAATCAACCGGTAGGAATTACCCCGTCGATTCGCATCAATTCTATTCAGGTCATGAGCGGGGCAGATGCGGCAGATCAGGAAATTATCGATCGTATGAAAGAGCATGACATTGTGGTGACGCAGGATATTCCTTTGGCTGCTCAAGTCATCGAGAAAGGCGGCATCGCGATTCACCCGCGTGGTGAAATCTATACAGTGGCCAATGTCAAAGCACGTCTGCATTTACGTGATTTTATGGATACCTTGCGTGGTGCTGGTGTACAAACCGGGGGTCCACCGCCGATTTCTGAACGTGATAAGCGTGAGTTTTCCAGCTCTCTAGATCAAACCATTCAAAAACAGAAACGTAAAACTGCGATTAAATAAAAAACGAGATCAAGTATGCCCCCAAAAAGTAACCTGATGTTGACCTATGCCTTGCTGGTTTTCATCTGGTCCACCACACCACTGGCGATTGTCTGGAGTGTGGAAGATTTGCATCCGATGTGGGCATTGGCGATCCGGTTTTTTCTAGCACTTCCTTTAGCCTTAGTATTACTGTGGTTATTTAAAACCAGATTACCGCTTGATCGTGTTTCCCTACATAGTTACTTGGCGGGTGCATGCAGTTTTATCGGCTCGCAAATTTTTACTTACTGGTCTACGGATTATTTAAGTTCTGGCATCATTGCCTTAATGTTCGGCTTGGCACCCCTCATTTCAGGCCTGATTGGGCGTTTTGTTTTTCAGATGCAGCTTTCGCTGAATCAATGGCTGGGGATGGGAATCGCTTTAACTGGACTTTCAGTGATCTGTCTAGGCGATGCAGATCAGCATATACAGCCAATTGGAATCGTAATCGCTCTGGTGGGGGTATTAGTTTATTGCGTATCCATGTTCTGGGTGAAGAAAATCAATGCACCTATTGATCCTATGGCACAGGCGGCCGGTTCGATTGGTTTGTCAGTCGTTTTCTCTATTGGTATGTTGCCATTTATCTGGCAATACGCACCCACTGCTATGCCGCATGCCAAGTCCTTATTTGGTCTGGTGTATGCGGTGATTATGGCGTCACTGATTGCGATGTTCTGTTATTTCAAGCTGGTACAGAAAATTAAGCCAACCACCTTATCTTTAACTACAGTCCTGACACCGATGCTGGCCTTGCTGGTAGGCGTATTATTGAATAATGAAAAATTGCCGCTCATTGCTTTGGTGGGTGTAGTAATTTTATTGTTCGGCTTAGTGGTATATTTCGCTAAAGAAATTAAGGCGAGCTATAAAGCCCGCCTTTAATAAAAAGATAGATGCCAGTCTTAAGCAAAGCTGGCTTTCACACATTCGCCCAGTTTGACGCGATCCTGAGGGTGCAGGGTAATAAAATAAGCGCCCGTACGATATTTTCCGTTTTCTTCTGCACGACTGTAGGCCACCTGAGCGGTTGCCGCGATGTGGAAGAAGTTTTCTGGGTGACTTAAAGTCACATGCAGATAGGTTCCTTCACTAATCGGCTGATCACTCAAGAAGCTAAAACCAGTCTCTGAAAAGTTCACATGTTCCGGTACAGGTAACATGCTTTGTACAATTGCGTCATACAAAGAACCGGTAATAAGGTTTAATTTTTGGTTGAATAAGGATAAGATTCGAGTAATTTGTTGATCTTTTTCAGATAATTGTTCTAATTCGTAGTTAACAGCATGATCAAATTGATCTAGCTCTGCAAGTAGTAGAAAATAGCGGGGCAATACGAAATTAGCATCGTAAGGATCATTCAAGGCAACATCATCGGAAATAATCTGATAATTGATTCGTAAAGCAGCATCGATTCGAGACATGACTCGTCTTTCAGTGAATCCGTTTGGATGCTGTACATTTTCCATAATTTATTACCTCGGACTAGATGGTTATGTTCAAACCAATCTCGCTGTATATAGGGTTGAAATATACTCGCGCACGGCGTAGTAACCACTTCATTTCTTTTATCGCATTGGTCTCAATGATCGGTCTCACGCTCGGTGTAGCAGTCCTCATTACAGTTTTGTCTGTCATGAATGGTTTTGACCGAGAGTTGAAAAATCGCGTCTTGGGGATGGTTCCTCAAGCCACTGTTTCTTCGACGCAAATTCTAACAAATTGGCCTGAACTTGCAAAGCAGATTGAGCGGCATGAACACGTTCAAGGTGTGGCTCCGTTTACCCAGTTACAAGGGATGCTCACGGCTCAAGGGCAAGTTGCCGGAATTATGGTCAGCGGGATTGAACCAAAGTATGAGAAGAAAGTTTCGATCATCCAGAACCATATGGTCGAGGGTAGTATTGATAACCTGAAAAAAGGTGAATTTGGGATTGTTTTAGGCAAGCAAATGGCAGATGCCATGGGCGTAGGCTTGAATGATAACATTACCTTGGTTCTGCCTGAAGCGACGCCTTCACCAGCGGGTGTCGTACCCCGTTTTAAACGTTTTAAAGTGGTCGGGATCTTCAGTATTGGTGCAGAAGTTGATTCGATGATGGGCTATATTGCTCTGAATGATGCTTCAACCTTGTTACGTCTGCCAGATGGTGCACAAGGCGTACGTATGAAGCTGGATGATATTTTCGCAGCACCTCAGGTTTCTCAGGAAATTGTGCGTGATTTACCGGGTAACTTCTATGCCTCTGACTGGACTTATACCCACGGTAATCTGTTCAGTGCAATCCAGATGGAAAAAGCGATGGTGAGCTTATTATTATTCCTGATTGTTCTGGTCGCAGCATTTAATATCGTGTCTTCACTGGTAATGGTGGTCACAGATAAAAAATCGGATATCGCAATTTTACGTACTTTGGGTGCTTCACCTGCCACGATTACCCGAATCTTTATGGTTCAAGGTACTGTGATTGGTGTGATCGGTACCTGTGCGGGCGCCATCCTCGGGATTATTGCCGCCACTAGCATCAGTAGTTTTATTGGCTGGTTAAACAATTCACTTGGCCTGAATATGTTTGATGCTTACTTCATCAACTACCTACCTTCTTATCTGCGCTGGCAGGATGTGGTCGTGATTGTAGGTCTGTCACTTGCTTTAAGTTTCTTAGCCACTATTTATCCAGCATTCCGTGCTGCTAAAATTCAACCGGCGGAGGCATTGCGTTATGAGTAATCTGGTTTTAGATGCCCAAAATATCGAGAAATCTTTTACAGATGGAAAATCTACGGTTGATGTGATCAAAGGGATTTCATTACAGGTAACGGCCGGGGAATTTGTTTCTATTGTCGGTTCAAGTGGTTCCGGTAAAAGTACCTTATTGCATATTCTCGGAGGATTGGATCGTCCTTCTGCCGGACAGGTGATGGTCAATGGTCGCCGTTTTGATAATCTGTCTGAAGCAGAACGCGGCTATGTCCGTAACGAGAATCTGGGCTTTGTATATCAATTCCACCATTTATTGCCAGAGTTTACTGCGCTGGAAAATGTCGCGATGCCATTGATGCTGCGTAAAAACGTCAAGTTTAAAGAAGCGAAACAGCAGGCAGAATACTTGCTGGAACGTGTTGGGTTAACCCATCGTTTAACCCATCAACCCGGTGAACTCTCCGGTGGTGAGCGTCAGCGTGTAGCGCTTGCACGTGCTGTAGTCACCAAGCCGAAGTTAATGATGGCAGATGAGCCAACAGGTAACTTGGACCGTAAAACAGCCGATAAAATCTTTGAGTTGCTGACGGAATTACGTAGCGAATTCAATATGGCCATGTTAATTGTGACCCATGATGAACAATTGGCACATTCGGCAGACCGGATTCTACATATGCGTGATGGTCTATGGATGAATGACTAATTGTAGGAATAGTCCTCTTTAATTGAAGCTCACCTCGGTGGGCTTTATTATTGCCTGCACATAATAATAAAAAAGAAAATTTTCATGTTGCAATGGCTGTGTCTGGGCTGGATTTTAGGTCTGGCCTGTATGGGAAAAAATTTCCTCAATATTCATTTAAATCCAATAACAGTCATATTTCTCACAGTACTTTGCTATCTGTGTGGTTTTAAATGTAATGCGATTCTGAAAAAGCCCTTACATAAAGGATTGCTGGTAGGCACCTGCATTCTAATCGGGATATTTCTGGGACATGGTTATGCCAATCAACAGCTCAGCCAACGGCTATTAAATGTCGAGCATGAAGTACAGCAAAAAGACATTATCGTTTATGTCAAACGCTTGAATAAACTCGGTGATCAATCTATACAGCAGCCTTTGGAAGTATTAAACCATGATGGACGCACGGTAACCTGGATGGGTTTTCTATCTGTAAAACATCCGAATACTTCACAACTATCAGCGAATCATGAAAATTTAAATACGCTTGAACTGGGTCAGTATTACCGGCTGCAAGGTCAGGTACGTCCTAATCACAGTTATGCAACGCCCGATGCTTTTGATGCTGAAAAATGGGCACTGCAACAGAATGTGATGGCCGGTTTCCGGATCAAGCAGATAGAGCAACTTGATTCAGCTACTGTTTCTACACTGGGGCATAGTCAGTATATTCGAGAGCAAAGAGCTTTAACTCAGCAATTTCTACTTTGGGTAGAACAAAAACGGCTGCAATTAAGAGAGTTCATAGCAAAGCAACCTGTACAAAATAAAGGTCTGCTTCTGGCTTTGCTCACCGGAGATGAAAGCCTTTTAAATCCTGCAACTGAGCAGCAATTTCGACGTATGGGGATGAGTCACTTGCTCGCGATTTCTGGCCCACATGTGCTGATCTTTGCCCTGATGGTCTGCTCCGTACTTCGATTATTCATTGCTCGAAGTATGCCTCAGCTTTATCTAAGATGGCCACGCCAGTATTTTCTGGCTTTGCCGTTTCTGTTTTGTGTGGTGCTGTACTGTGCCTTTGTGGGTTTTGAAATCCCGGCAATCCGCACTCTGCTGATCTGTATGATTGGCGTTCTTCTCATGCTGCTCCGACAAAATCTGCAGGCTTTAAAACTTCTGATTCTGAGCGCTGCCTTACTGTTATTCATTGATCCCTTTAGTATCTTGTCCGCGGCTTTCTGGCTGTCCTATGGGGCCTGTTTTGTATTGCTCAGAATTTATCAGACCATTCAACAGCGACCATCCGAGCAAAATCAGACAGCAATACAAAAACTGTATTTTGCAGCTAAAGTGCTGGTGGAATCACAGTGGAAAATCTTTCTCGCTTTATTTCCTTTAATGATGCTGTTTTTTAAGCAGATTGCTTGGATCACGCCGTTCAGCAATCTGGTCGCAATCCCTTGGATCGGTCTGCTGATTGTACCGATCGATATTCTGGCAGCGATGATATTTTTTATCGCTGAACCGGTGTCAAGCATGCTATTTCAGCTTAATGATCTGTTGCTGAATATCCTGTTGGGATTCTTAAACCTGCTAGATCACTGGTTTAAACCGCAGTTAATTCCAGTTGCGATGAATCTCTGGATGATTGGACTATCTATCCTGTCTTTGCTGATTTTATTCTTACCACATGGAGTATTGCCAAAATCCTGGATGGCTGTGGCGGTAGTACCAATTTGTATTCCTCAATTCTATCATCCACCATTTCAGCTTTCGGTGCTGGACGTTGGGCAAGGGCAGGCGATATTCCTCCGTCATGGAGCCTATAACATGATGATCGATATGGGCGGTTATTATGATGAGGAAAAATTTAGTATTGGAAAGCAGGTAATCATGCCATTTCTGTCGGTACAGGGTGTTTCTCAACTGGATCAACTGATTTTAACGCATCTGGATCAGGACCATAGTGGTGCTTATCACAGCATTAAAGACCAGCTCAAGATTCAGAATATCTATGTCAATGAAGTGACCGAAACTGCAGCCTCTTCAAACTTTCAATTATGTTATCAGGGACAGCAGTGGCAATGGCAGAATGATCTGCAGATTAAGGTCATTGCACCAAAACTAGAACAATTAAATGCCACTAATTTCAATAAAAATGACCTGTCTTGCGTGGTGTATTTGCAGCTCAAAAATGTCTGGCCGTATCAGAATTTTCTGCTGATGGGAGATGCAGGTTGGCAGACTGAATATCAGTTACTCAAAGATTATCCTGATTTAAAAGTGGATGTCTTGGTCTTAGGCCATCATGGCAGTCAGCACAGTTCAGCTTATCAATTCTTGCAGCATTATCGTCCTAAACTGGCGATTGCGTCTGCAGGAAGATTTAACCGTTACGGGCATCCAAGTCAGTTGACCCAGCAGCGGCTCAAAGAATTGGAAATTCCTTTATTGACTACAGCAGAGCATGGCAGCCTGCATTTCTCTCAGCAAGGAACTCAAATCATTCTAGAAACTGAAAGAAGTCGCTGGAAGTGGTTACAAAAAAAATCTAAATGACTGATTCTAAAGATGGTTCAATAGGAGCCGGGTTAGAAGTTCTTAACTGGTTCACTTTGGACAAAGCTTGGTCATGATCAAGTTTATAAATATTTCCCAAATCTTCGTGAGCTCTAAAGCGTTTATAGCTCCAGTGATAATGTTCAGGATGACGCTGAATCAGGTTTTCAATCGTGTTGATGATGATACCTGTACCCTGATTGACATCTCCCTGATAAATTTTTTCATCTATGGCCTCGATATGAATATCAAAGCCAGCATCCTCATTACGCAGGGCATAAAGGAACAGGGCACGAGCTTTAGTTTTCTGGATTAGCTTGGCGCTCAGATTACTGGTAGCTAGAGGAACACCAAAGTAAGGAATATATTCACCGCCAACGTTGGGTGTATGATCCGGCAGAATGACAGTAGTGCCACCTTGCTTCAATGCCCTGAAAATCTGTCGTACACCAGACTCATCTGTCGGCACCAGATTGGCCTGTTCGCGGCTACGAGCTGCACGTACAAACTGATCCGCTGCCTGATTTTTTACAGGCTTATACATGATGGTCATTGAAGTGAATTGTGCAATATAGGCATTCATGATTTCCCAAGTGCCAAAGTGCGGCACAATCAATACCAGACCTTTATTTTGTGCCAAGGCATCATGCAGTAAATCTTCGCCTATAACTTTATGCACTCTCTCAATATTTTTCTGATTAGTAGAGCCCCAAATACTAAAAAATTCAAAATAAGACATCAGTTCATTGCGAATCGCAGCACGGGTAATCCGTTCTCTTTCCTGTGTCGACAGTTCAGACAAACTGATCTCAAGGTTCAGGCGAATTACATCAGAAGTTTTAGAAACTTTAAAAATATTAATGATTAAGGCAAGAATACGCGCAATCCATCGGGAAACTGAAAGCGGTTGGCGGCTAATATATTTGAGTAAACCGTAAGCTGAATTCTTTGAGCTGCGTTCAGTCATTGAGTTGTAATATTGATAAAATAAAAAAGAATAGCATTTATTATAGGCGAAAACGGTTTCTTTAGACAGAATTACCCTTTTCGGTGTATATAATGGGTTCAATATAAATTAATTTATTGGATTATTTATGTCCGATTGGCCACCAAAACCTGAAAATCAAATACAAAATACGCAACAACCAGTTCAACCGACTGGCCCAGAATGGAAACTGCTGGAAAAAGCAGTTTTAGCTTCAGTAGAAGAGCAACGACGGGCACGTCGCTGGGGGATCTTCTTTAAATTTCTAACCTTTGCTTATCTGCTGGTTATCATTCTTGCGCTGGGTAAAGGCTGTAGCATGAGTGCTTCTGATCCGAGTGCAGGCGCAGGTGCACACATTGCTGTGGTTGATATTATTGGTACGATTGCCGCAGACAAGCAAAGCGTAAACAGTAGCAATACCATCAAATCACTCAAAAAAGCCTTTGAAAACAAGCAAAGTAAGGCTGTTGTTTTAAATATTAATTCACCGGGTGGTTCACCAGTCCAGTCAGATGAAATCTGGCAGGAAATCCAGTATCTGAAAAAACAGCATCCTGAGAAAAAACTCTATGCCGTGATTGGTGATACCGGGGCTTCTGGTGCTTACTATATTGCATCTGCTGCAGATGAAATCATTGTCAATCCATCGAGTCTGGTCGGTTCAATCGGTGTGATCATGCCGAACTATGGTGTGAATAACCTGCTGCAAAAACTTGGAGTTGAAGACCGCACCATGACTTCAGGTGAAAATAAAGCTTTGCTGTCAATGACACAGCCAGTTGATCCTGTGCAAAAAGCGCATGTACAAGGTGTGCTGGATAATGTGCATGATCACTTTATTAATGCTGTAAAGCAGGGGCGTGGAGCAAAATTGAAATCGACTGATCCTGCTATTTTCTCAGGTCTGTTCTGGACTGGTGAACAGGCGGTAAAATTGGGTATTGCAGACCGTATTGGCAGTTTAAATACTTTGAAACGTGAACTAAAAACTGAAAAAGCACTTAATTACACCATTGAATATAGTCCATTTGAGTCAGTACTAGGTCGTATGGGTTCATCGATTGGTGAAGGAATTGCAACTTCAGTGGCACAGAAACTTCAGTCAGAAAATAAAACGACATTACAATGAAACCATTGATTCATTTTGCGCACGCCAATGGCGTGCCATCTAAAGTCTATCAAAAGCTGTTTGAAGGACTGCAAGATGATTACGATATTATCTATGTGCCGCTATTAGGGCCTGATAAGCGTTATCCAATTGATAATCATTGGAAAAGTCTGACTCAGCAGGTGATTGACAGTATCGTGCGCCAGTCTCATGGACGTCCAGTGATTGGTTTGGGGCATTCATTAGGTTCAGTCCTGAGCTTTCAGGCCTCCTTACAGCGTCCGGAACTTTTTTCGCAAATGATTATGCTTGATCCACCGATGATCATGGGCAAAGAAGCCTTGGCGTTGTATATTGCAAAAACTTTCCGCTTAAAAGCACTGGACCAGATGTCACCTGCAGGTTTGTCGAAACGCCGTCGTGATCATTGGGAGTCTCGGGAACAGGCAGCTGAACTGTTACGTCCAAAAGGCTTTTATCAGGATTTTGATGCAGATTGCTTCCAGGCTTATATTGACTATGCCTTAAAGGATGATCCGGTTCGAGGTGGAGTTGAACTCACCATTCCTAAAATGGATGAAGTAAATATCTTTAGAACTAATCCATCGCTATGGTGGTTACCTCAGGCAAAACCAAAAGTACCAGTGCATCTGGTGGTTGCCAAGAAAGGTCCATTTTTGGCGCGCAGATTTCCGCAGCAAGTGCAAAAGAAATTTGGCATTCCATTTACAGTGGTAGATGGTGGGCATATGTTCCCATTAGAGCAGCCTGAGCAAGTCGCAAGTCTGGTCAAACAACTGATTCAGCAACAGTCTGCTTAAAGTTCATCTCATCTAAAGAAATAAAAAAACGCATCCGAGGATGCGTTTTTTATATTTGGACTTTTAGAATTTGCAGAATTGAACGGGTTCCTGCATTTTTGCATTACGGTACAACACACCTTGTTCAGTATGCTGAATTGTCCCATTACAGATCCATTCTACCACTTGTGGGTAAATCAGATGTTCCAGTACATGTACACGCTGAGCTAAAGTGTAAGTCGTATCTTGATGCGATATTTTTAACACACCCTGTGCTAAGGCTTGCCCAGCATCCAGTTCGGGAGTGACATAATGCACTGTACAACCATGCAGAACATCACCGGTATTCAGGACGCGCTGATGGGTATGCATGCCTTTGTAATATGGCAAAAGGGAAGGGTGAATATTCAGCATTTTTCCTTCCCAGGCTTTCACAAATTTTTCACCTAAAATTCGCATAAAGCCCGCAAGTACCACTAGATCAACATCCCAGTCCAGAAGCTGCTGATGCATGACATCATCAAAAGCTTCCCGGCTTGGATACTGCTTATGTTCAATGACTGCAGTCGGAATTCCTGCTTTATGAGCGCGCTCTAAAGCAAATGCTTCAGGCTTGTTGGAAAGCACCCCGACAATTTCTCCTGACAGATTGGCATCAATGAGGGCTTGCAGGTTCGATCCACTGCCTGAAACAAGTACAGCAATTTTAATCATGCGAAATTACGCGAAGATCACACGGATTTTTTCGTCAGCGCCTTCTACAGACTCGGCATTATCTGCAATGTGACCCATTGCCCATGCTTTCTCGCCCAAACCGTTGAGTAACTCTACAGTTTTGTCTGCTTCTGCTGCATCAACAACAAGAACCATACCTACGCCACAGTTAAAGGTACGATACATTTCGAACTGCTCTACACCGCCTTCACGTTGAAGAAGTTTGAACAGCTCAGGCCACTCCCAAGAAGATTCATTTACGACTGCTTGAGCACCGTTTGGTAATACGCGAGGCAGGTTGCCTGGTAAACCGCCACCAGTGATGTGTGCCATTGCATGTACGTCAACCTGTTTTAGCAATTCAAGAATCGATTTCACATAAATGCGTGTTGGCTCCATTGCAACGTCAGCAAGTGGACGACCATCAACGATTTGATTCAGGTCAACATTTTTAACTTCAAGAATTTTACGAAGCAAAGAATAACCGTTTGAATGTGCACCCGAAGATGCAACACCAATAAGTACATCACCCGCTTTTACTTTAGAGCCATCAATAATTTTGCTTTGCTCAACTACACCGACACAGAAGCCTGCAAGATCGTAATCTTCACCTTCATACATGCCTGGCATTTCAGCAGTTTCACCACCAACCAGTGCACAGCCTGCAAGTTCACAGCCAGCACCGATTCCTGTTACGACATTTGCAGCCACGTCCACATTTAGGTGACCAGTCGCATAATAGTCCAGGAAGAAGAGTGGTTCAGCACCACAAACGAGAAGGTCGTTCACACACATTGCAACCAGATCTTGACCAATGGTGTCATGACGGTTCAAATTCAGTGCCAGACGTAATTTTGTACCAACACCATCTGTGCCTGATACGAGAACAGGTTCTTCATAACCTTTAGGGATTTTACAAAGGGCGCCGAAACCGCCTAATCCGCCCATTACTTCAGGACGTTTAGTACGCTTAGCGACGGACTTGATTCGGTCGACTAACGCGTCTCCCGCTTCAATATCGACACCTGCATCTTTGTAGCTTAAAGCAGTGTTTGGGGTAGAAGTTGAGTTGCTCATAATGAAGTCTCCGCATTCGCGCGGGGGATTATAACCTGAATATGCAAAACTCTTATGGTATTTATGCCCTAAAATGCTATCTTTATTAAAATATTTTACTTTTTATAAAGATTAATAGAGAGAAGGCGAAACTTTATGGTAGATCGCACATTGCGTCGCGTGTTTATCCTAGCTGGGATAGCTTTGTTGTTGTGGATTCTATATTTACTAAAACCCGTTGTAATTCCATTTGTTGCAGCGTTTTTAATGGCTTATCTGTTCAGCCCGCTGGTAGATAAACTGCACGATATCGGTCTGCCACGTTGGCTCTCTATTAGTATCGTTTTTACTGGAATCGGGATCGTTATGATTCTGGCGATCTGGTATCTGGTGCCGCTGATCTGGCAGCAGCTGATTTATGCGCGTGACAATATACCTGCGGTCATTAGCTGGATTAATTCAACCTTTTTGCCGTGGCTGTCGAATACTTTCAATGTCGTTGAAATGGAAATTGATACCACACAGATTTCTGATGTGGTCATGGACTATGTGCAAACCAATTATAGTGCCGACAGCATTCAGGCCTTCCTGCTACGCCTTGCACAATCTGGAATTAACTTTCTGCAGATTGGCGGTACGATTGTCCTGATTCCAATTATTGCATTCTATTTCCTGCTGGATTGGGATCGTATGCTGGAAAGCTTACGTCGCCTGATTCCACGTCCTTATGAACAAAGTACATTAAGAATCGTCGGTGAATGTCACAGTGTACTTGGGGCCTTTGTGAAAGGACAATTTCTGGTGATGATTCTGCTGGGGATCGTTTATGCGATTGGTTTGCAATTGATTGGTCTTGAAGTTGGTCTGATTATTGGCATGGTGGCAGGTCTGGCCAGTATTATTCCTTATCTGGGATTTGCGGTCGGGATTATTGCAGCTGTCATTGCGACCTTTCTGCAATTCGGGATTGACTGGTGGCAACTGGTTCTGGTGGGTGTCGTATTTATGGTCGGCCAGGCAGTAGAAGGCTATGTATTACAGCCATTCCTGCTCGGCGATAAAATAGGTTTATCTCCAGTTGCTGTGGTTTTTGCGGTATTGGCGGGCGCACAATTGGCTGGCTTCCTGGGAATGCTGATTGCTCTACCAGTTGCAGCGGTAATTGTGGTTCTGCTGAGACATGCACGTGAATATTATGAATGCACATCATTTTATGGAAATCAGGCAGTCGTCATGAATGATCCGGCTACAGGTTCCATAAGCGTAGAAACTTCAGACTTAGATGTTGATATTGAAATGAAAAAGTCAGAAGCAAAACCACTGCAAGAGGAAGAGAAATCAAGTAAGATGGATGTACCTCTTCATAAAGACTCATAAGGCCATCAGAATCATATGCGTCAATTGCAGCTAGATATAGAACCTCAACTCGATGCTCGAATTAGTGATTTTTCGGGCCCGGGATGGGGTCATGTAATTGACGCAGTCCGACAGCTGCATGCAGGCCTAATCAGCCGCTTTTATGTGTACGGCGGAGCTGGAACAGGGAAAAGTCACTTACTCTCTGCCATTTGTGATTCTTATCTGGAAATCGGCAAGACCGCTATACAGGTGTCTTTGCTGGAACTTCTGGATGCACCTACTGAAGCCATTACTTCGCTGGACCGGTTTGACCTGATCGCACTGGATGATATTGAAGCCATTAGCGGGGTTGCGCATTGGCAACGCGCCGTTTTTCACTTGATTAATTATAATGATGAAGGCGGTGGTCAGCTGGTATTTTCTTCCCGTTTTGCGCCCATTGAATTAAAACTTGAATTGCCTGATTTGCAGTCCCGACTCACGCAGGCAGTCAGTGTTCGTGTCCCAAATGGCAGTCTTTATGCTGACCGATTTGCCTTGGTATCCTCGGTATTGGACCGACGTGGTATTCATCTTGATCCACAGATTTTTGATTATTTGCTGCATCACGGACCACATCAAACTTCCGTACTTTTGCAAACATTAGAACAGATTATTCAATTACTTAAAGGCGAAAAGCTGAAAGTCAGCAATGCTAACCTGCGGCAGATTTATGCATTAATTGATGAATATCGTTAAATTATAAAACATCTTGAGTAATTACTCAGTCTATGCGAAAGTAAGGCAAAATAATTCGCTGTTGCAAGGAAGATGCAACTTTAGAAGAAAAAGAAAGAAAAAAAAATTAAGGAGAAGGGTATGCTCAAGAAGAGCATAGGCATGGCTTTGCTATGTATGGCGGGGCAGGCATATAGTGCAGAAATTATTGTAACTACCACAGAAGATATTGAAAAAGATGACAAGGAATGTTCACTTCGAGAAGCTGTTGAATATGTGAATCGTGGCCTGGCTAAAGAAGGTTATATGGGCTGTGGTGGCGAAAATGCTATTGGCACCATTATCTTAAAAGAAAAAACGACCTATGTACTGAATAAGCATATCCCGATCAAGAAATCAGTAACGATTAAATCTATCGCAGAAGTAGATGGTGAATTTAGTAGTACCGATAAGGTAATGGGGTTATATAACGCTCATATTCAAATGAAAGGGACAGATAATCTCTTCCGTATTAGCAATGATGAAGAGTTGATTCAAGTCAATTTAAAAGAACTCGACCTTGAAGGTTGTGGTAAAAGTAGCTGTGCCGAACAAGGTGGCCTAATTCATAATAAAGGAAAATTGATAATTGATTACAGCCGCTTATATAAGGGGGCTGCGAGTCAAGGTGGTGCCATTTATAATGTGGGGAAATTTGGCCAGAATCTGATTGCTTTTGTCGAAATAAAAACCAGCCTGATTGAAAATAATCAGGCGCAACAGGGTGGCATACTCTATAGCCAGCTTCCATACTTTCTGGTTTATCAAAGCGTTTTAAAGAATAACCAGACGCTGAATAATAATGCTACCAATATTTATACAGTGGGCCAAGTCGATAATCCTGCCGATATTCAATCCATTAATGCTGAAGTCCTAAGCAGTACCCTGTTAAAAAATAAGGGAGCACTGATCAATGTGATTGATGGGGTGGGAATCAATAACCTGACAATAGTGGATAATACGGGTACGGCACTACGTATGAATGCCCCAAATGGTAAAGCCTATGTGGCGAACAGTATTATTTTAAGAAATGGTGCGCAGGATTGTCAGATTGAAACTACGGATAAAAGTACGATTCACAATAATCTAGTGACAGCATCTTGTGGTACAGGTGATGCTGCGTATCCAAACCAGATCTGGACAGGTACTCGCTTGTTTGCAGAGGCTTCAGATCAAAGTGAAGGTGTCTGTCTAAATTTAAAACAAAATAATGATGCTATTCTATGTCCTTATAGCGTTCCTAAAGATCAGTTCTTGGGCTATCTACGTCCTCGTATCCTGTTGAATTATAATCAGGTCAGTGATTCACCGATTGTAAATAGAGGGACTAGCTACAATAGCAGCAATCCTTCAGTAAGCTGTGAGGCGGCAGACCAACGCGGTGTAGACCGTTTACTGGATAACTTATTTTGTGATCGTGGTGCGATTGAAATTACAGTTCCAACATCTACCAGTCTGGTTGGGCAGGATCTTCTAAAAGGAGAGACTGCAAAGTTTTCAATTGAATCTGCTTTAGGAGATAGTGATTTAATCCCTAAAGAACAATGCAATAATATTATTGGAGAGAATCCAAAGGGTGAGCCTTGGCAAGATGGCTGCTTACAGGTTATCCAAACCAAAACTGTTTCCAAGGGCAAAACAGTCATTGATATTGATGGGAATGTGGTTTATACCCCAGATTCACAATGGCATGGTGCTGACATTTTTGAAATTCAGGTAGTTACTTCATCTACACGATTTAATAAGTCCAAACCGTATCTGGTTTTAAGTACCCAGATTGTACAGGAACCTAAAAATGAAATGAAAGACAAGTCTGTGAAGACCTCTGGTGGGGCATGGGGGATCGCTGGCTTAATGGGCTTGATAGGGTTGATCGGCCTACGTCGCAGATTAAAAGATTAAGGAAAAATCATGAAAAATTATAAAAAAGGACTGCTTGCAGCCATGATTTTATCTGCCATGAGTTTAATGGCAGCCGAAGATAAAACCATATATGTCACTACATTTGCTGACGAGGATGGGGAAAATACCAGTGCCTGTTCCCTGCGTGAAGCCATTAAGACAGCCAAGCTGGATAAATCCTATGGAGGGTGTAATGTTGGCCGTACATTGCGTAATGACGGTTCCGCTCCAGATGTCATCCAACTCGAAGCTGGGGAATACAAAGTCAATAGTGAAATTATTGTTGAATCCCATGTCAATATTTTGGGAAAATCACCCTTCAATTATACTCAAAGAAGTCCTATTACCTTTTTATATCCAATACGTGAGGCTTTAACAACCACCATTTCAGGCCAAGGGAAAACCCGCTTATTTAATACGGTCGCTAGCCAAGCCAGCATGGTGGTAAATGGTATCATCCTCAAAAATGGTTATGCTGCAAAAACTAGTCTGGATAAAGGTAATGGTGGAACATTTTATGTCGCCGGTCCTCTAAGCCTCGTGAATAGTGAAATTGTAAATTCACGAGCGGCTGCAGAAGGGGGAGCAATTTATGCAGTGGCAATGAATAATGAAAAAATTATCAGGATTCAGGATTCCTTAATTCATCAGAATAAAGCAGCTACATATGGCAGTGTTTTGGCCATGGATTGTGTGGGGAATTTGGGCAGTACAGAGACCAAGCTAGAAATTAGTGCAAGCAGCATTGTCAAAAATGGTTCTACTGATACGGCCAGTATTCTGGACTTTTGTGGTTATGCTAAAGCTGATATTAGTAACTCTACAATTGCAAAAAATACGACCAGTGTCACAGGTCATATTTTCCGAATGGCCAATGAAATCAGCCGTCCATTAAGTTCTTTCTTCACTTTTAGTGCCATTAATAACACGATTGTCGAAAATACTGCTCGCTCTATCATCTTTTATGACAATACTGGTAATTCGAGTCTGGCTTATAACGTGTTGGCCTTTAACCAGGGCTTGTCTTGTGAATATGCCTTGAATGGTGGAAACCCAAGTAAAGAACAGGATGCAGATTTATTTACTGCTTATAATGCGATCCATACAAGTGGTTCCTCGCGCTGTGTGTTGCCTGAACTGGCTGAAAACAGTGTTTCAACGAATATTGATGTATCTACTAATAAGATCACAGATCTATTAACTGCTTATATCGAACCTTCTATAAACAACCGTTATTTAGGCATGTATTATCCAATTGATCGACAATCGAATACGGATCTGGTCAATATTGGTACAGAAAGTTGTGAAGAAACTGATCAGCGTGGAATTGAGCGGTTGACTAAGGCAACATTGTTATTTA
Source organism: Acinetobacter sp. NIOH-H-8 (assembly GCF_046635365.1). Lineage (NCBI taxonomy): Bacteria > Pseudomonadati > Pseudomonadota > Gammaproteobacteria > Moraxellales > Moraxellaceae > Acinetobacter > Acinetobacter sp. NIOH-H-8. The sequence continues at coordinate 131,626 of NZ_JBHDVN010000001.1, read as the reverse complement.
ATCCGGACGCAAAAAATTCCTGTGAAATTGGGTCGGTCGAAATCCGGCGCTTAACTGCAGCGGATATTTCTGGTCTAAAAAATAGTTCTTTAACTGAGTTGCTGGATTATTATCAGGATAATATTGATGATATTAATTCTATTCTGGCAGATAAGAATACAAAACCTGAAGAAATACAGGGCTTAAAGGAAGAGCTAAAAGAATATGAGGATCTTTTAAAATATACCAAGCAATACCAGAAATATCGTGCCATATACGTTAATCCATTTAGTTTGGTCATGCCTCAAGAAACTTTAAATACTACTCAAGTACAAGCTAAAGCATTAAATTCACAAAATTATGAAATTACAGTGCAATCTTTAGGTGTAGGGTCTTTATCTGGATTAGGCAGTTCATTAATTGTTCAAGGTGCGCCTAATGACCCAAATTTAAAATGTGAATGGAAGCCTGATTTAAACCGTATCATGATGTATCGTACTGATGGCAAAGTAACCAGTCTCTCGGATACGGAGTATTGCCGTTATACAATTAAAGACAAGCAGACAGGTGCCAGCAGTACAGGTATTTTGCAGGGCGCATTTGTAAATATTAAACCGATTGTAAAAAATGACGAATATAGAATTAGCGCAGAAAACAATCTGACCGTAACTGTGAATCCCTTAGAGAATGACAGTGATGATGGCGATGGTCCACGGATGAATGGCAAGGCTGCTTTCTATCGTGATAAAGATGGTCGTGAGATTCCAATTCGTATTGTCAAGCTTCCTGCTGGAGTAAGCCTTTCTGCAGAGCGAGAAGGACCATGTCCAGGGAATTTTGCAGGTGAAACCTGTTATGGTGGAAAATTGACCTTTAGTGTGAAAAATACTTTTAGTCAGTCAGATTATGATATGCAGTATCATGTTTTTGATGCAGATGAATTGATGTCAGATACAGCTAGAATTAACTTAAAAAATACGGCTAAAAATACCAATACATCATCAAGTGGTGGTGGTTCATTTGGAATTTGGGGAATGTTCGGATTATTAGGTCTGGCAGGATATCGCCGAGTTAGAAAATAATTGCAGTATGAAAAAAAGCCTCCAGATGGAGGCTTTTTTATTTAACTAAAATCAATGAGTTTTAGGTTGAGTGAGTTGCTGGTATTTCTGGATATATTCTTCACGGATCGCCAGTCGTTCTTCTGGCGATGCTTTTTGCATCCGCGCACCTAACTCCTTACGTTCCTGACTGCTCATCATTTGCCAGGTTTCACGCATACGCTGCTTTTCAGCTTCAGGAAGCTGAGTGAACCAGTCCATGCGTTGCTGTAAATTAATACGTTGCTGTTCAGGTATTTCTTTTAAGGACTGATAACGTTTGATTAATGCCAGTTGTTCGGAATCAGAAAGAGTATCCCAGGTTTCATTGACCTGCGTATTGGCATCTTTGGAAAAAATCCAAAAACGTTCAAATCCCGCAAAGCTGGTTTGCAGGAAGCTGAATGCACAAAATGCAATTGCTAATCTTTTAGCTGCCATGTGGAACTTTGTCCTCACCTAAAACCATTAACATTTCCAGATCTTCAAGCATCTGTGGGGAGAGTTTGGGGGTAGATACTACCTGAGTCTGAGGTTCGTTATGGCTGACAATATTCGGTAGCACTACCACGCCAGCAATCGCAGCAGCCAAAGCAAAGCCAGACATTTTTAGAAATGCAAAGCGTGAATGTTGTGCGTCATGAATATGCTCCAGCACATGATTCATCACCACCGGTTTATCTTTGTGGTGCTGTGCCAGTCCATCAAGTTTGGAAGTTACTTGCTTTAAGAAATCATCTTGCTTCATTCGGATGATCCTCCCAGATATGGATTTAAGTGTGCTAGAGAGGCACGTAGACCTTGAATAGCACGGTGATAATGGGTTTTCACACTGCCTTCTGTACAGTTCATAATTTGCGCTGTAGTTTGAGTATCAAAGCCTTCCCAGGCTCTGAGCATAAATGCTTGCTGCTGACGCACAGGTAATTTGGCAACCGCCTCCTGAATTTCTTCAGCAGTTACTGCCTGATCCAGAAATTCTAAAGGTGAGGGCGTAGATTCATCTACCAGATTGTCAAATTCGACTTCGTCGTCATCGAAGCTGACTTTTTTGAAAAAGGAAAATGGCTGGTTGCGACGTGCTTCTTTACGACGCCAATCCTGTAATTTGTTATTCAGAATCGTATAGAACAGGGGATACCACTCTTCAGTGCTTTTCTCTGCATAAGATTTATGCAAAGAAATAAAAGCTTCCTGAACCAGATCCATTGCGATTCCATGTTGTCCTTGAGTCGCACTTTCCATCATCACCAAAGCACGCCCAGTCACGTCCTGCATGAAATTTTTCAGGCGAGACTCTGCCGTACTCTTTAGAATACTCGCATCTTCTGACTGCAACGGTTTCGGTGCTAAATCCATAGAGATGGAAAATCCTGTCATTGGATACCCACCATTATTCCCAAGTTCATGTGCATATAACGTTGGGAATAACGATTTGGTTGACAATAAAACTTATTATTTTTGTAGTGTAATCTATTTTATAAATACACTGACTGGAATTAAAACAATGTAACCTAAATACCGTATTAGATACGTTGACGTACCATCTCAAAGAAACAGATAGAGCCTGCAATCGCAACATTCAGGGATTCCTGTCCACCTGGCTGTGGAATAGTCACCGCTTCGGCATGTTGCAGGGCATAGTCAGATACACCTTGGCCTTCATTGCCCAGAATCCAGACGCAGGCTTTATGCAAGTCCTTGCTATACAGGCTGCTAGAACGATGTGAGCTGGTGACATATACCGGAATCTTGAATTGCGGTAAAAGGTCTTCTAGTGCAATATTTTCAAAAGTTTGCAAAGAAAAATGTGCGCCCATACCTGCACGTAATACCCGTGGTGACCAAAGAGATGCTGAACCCTTGGTACAAATGACCTGATCAATACCGGCAGCTGCTGCTGAACGTAGCAGGGTACCGACATTGCCGGGATCCTGCACATTTTCAAGGATCAGGGTGTCAGCCGTAAAATCAAGTGCCTGGTTTGAGCTTGGAATATCCACAATCGCCATACAGGCAATTGAAGTGCCTAAGGTACTCAGGTCTTTATAAAGCGATTCACCAATGACAAAGACCACACCAGTATATTTGTTTAAAATAATGTCGAAATCAGGATGCTCTAAAGCATGTTCAGTCGTGAAGATCGAATTGATTTTCTTGTTTTCATGTAACCATGCAAGACACAGGTGCGTGCCTTCAAGCACAGTCTGTCCTTGTTTTTTTCGATAAGAATTCTGTTCAATTAAACCGCGTAAGTTTTTGATTTTAGGATTGTCTTTGGATTCAAGGAAGATGGTTGGCATAAGAAGAAAGTCCACGGCAGTCAATCAAGGATCAACTGCCGTTTAAAAATTAGTGGTGGTAGCTGGTCACAAGCTCAACTTCATTTTTTGAGCCAATGATGACAGGAACACGTTGATGCAGATTTGTAGGTTCGATTTCAAGAATGCGGACACGACCAGTCGTTGATGCACCGCCAGCCTGTTCAATTAGCATACTCATTGGATTGGCTTCATACATTAAACGTAAACGACCTGCTTTAGTTGGGTCTTTTAAGTCGTATGGGTACATGAAGATCCCGCTACGGCACAGAATACGGTGAATATCGCCGACCATACAAGCAACCCAGCGCATATTGAAATCTTTGGCGCGAGGACCTGTTTTACCTGCCAGCAATTCATCGATATAACGCTGTACAGGCGCTTCCCAGTGACGCTGATTCGATGCATTGATTGCATATTCTTTAGTATCAGCAGCCACCTGAATCGCTTCAGAAGTCAGCAGAAACTCTTGAGTTTCAGGATCGAAAGTGAAGAATACCACACCAGCACCCACAGTAAGTGCCATCATGGTTGATGGGCCATACAGGACATAACCAGCAGCAACCTGATTGACACCAGCCTGCATGAAGTCTTCTGCCTGGGTTACACTATTTTTTGCAGGAAGAATCGAAAAAATGGTACCCACACACATGTTGATATCAATATTGCTTGAACCATCAAGTGGATCGAACAATACTAGATATTGACCATTTTCCTGAGCTGAAGTGAATTCATCCAGTTCTTCAGAAGCTAAACCGCCTACATGTGGATGTACTTTTAATGCATCAATCAGATAATCATTGGAAATCACATCCAGTTTCTTTTGCTCTTCGCCTTGAACATTTTCATGCTGAGCACTACCTAATACACCCGCTAGAGCACCTTTTTGCAGGAGTTGGTCAATACGCTTGCAGGTATTTCCAATTGTTTCAATTACTTGTGCAAGTTCAGGTGTGAGGTTCCCGTTTTGTTGTTGTAGAAATTGGGATAAGGTGCGGTATGACATAAGGGAAAAACTCCAAGACTTATAATCGGGGAAAAAGATCAAAACGATATACGGCTATATTTTAGATGAGAACGTTCGAAAAGGACAATTAAACTGAATTATTTGTTGTGATTTTGCCCTTGCAACTCCTGTGGAAAGTGCTATGTTGAATCAAAGGAAAAAATGATCATAGGAGCACAGAGATGACAACATTAAAGTTTGATGCGACTCCAACGCCGAGCGAAGCGATTAATCTCGATGAAATTTCTGAAGACAAAATGAAAGAAGCGTGGAAGGATTACGAAGCAAAACCTGAATATAAAAAATTCAATAAACACGACATGATTGAATCCATGCAAACTGCCGAAGAAGTTGAAGGCAAAGAGTAATTTTATTCTTTGATCTTTCAAATATCTTCCTAATAAAAAAGCACTCAATTGAGTGCTTTTTTATTAATGATGCATTATTTAAATGATCACTTATTTTAGTAGTGGTGGAACAGCTTCGTAGTTGATTTCTACACGGCGGTTTTCTTTCCATGCACTTTCATCATGACCAGGATTAACTGGCATTTCTTTACCATAGCTCACTGCTTCAAGTTGGCCTGCATTTACACCAGAGGTGATCAGGAAACTTTCTACTGCTTTGGCACGACGTTCACCAAGCGCCATGTTGTATTCACGTGTACCACGTTCATCTGTATGGCCTGTCAGAGCTACACGAGAGTTTGCATTTGCCATCAGGAACTGGGCATGTGCTTGCAGAGTGCGGATATCGTCATTGCTCAGTTCACTGCTGTCATAGTCAAAGTGAACTACACGTTTAGCTAAATAAGCCTTATTTTCCGCAGTTACACCTTTAGCAGATGCACCAGCCATATTTTGAGCGCTTAAAGCTGCATCTTCACTTAGACCTTCAGTGCTTACAGTGGTGGTGCCACTCGTATCTAGGTTGCCAGTTTGAACTTCAGCTGCTGGTTTACGGCTGGCACAACCAGTCATTACGATTGCGGCTGCAAGTAAAGGAAGTGCAAATAATTTTACTTTGTTCATTCTTCATCTCCATGAAGGTTGATTATGGGGTAAAGCATTTGTAAATATTGAACTATTATTTTGGTGCCCAAGCAGGTTCGCGGACTTCACCTGTTTCACTTGGTAAATTCATGCGGAACCGACCATCAAGAGACATGATGGATAACAATCCACGGTTACCTTCGCGAGTGGCATAGACCACCATCTGACCATTTGGCGAGAAGCTAGGTGATTCGTCCAGGCTGGTTGGCGTCAGGATATTGGTCACACCTGAGCTAATATCCTGTACAGCCACTTTATAGTTACTGCCACTTGGACGATGAACCAATGCAAGTTTCTTACCATCTGCACTTAAGGTTGCACGGGCATTAAATGTGCCACGGAAAGTCAGACGTTTGGTACTTTCATTATTAAAATCATAGCGGTAAATCTGCGGAGAACCACCACGATCTGAAGTAAAGATAAATGATTTTCCATCCGGCGCATAACGTGCTTCTGTATCAATTGCGCTATCGTTGGTCATGCGTTTTAACTGGCGTGTTTCCAGATTCATCTGATAGATTTCCGGGTTACCATGCATAGACGCCGTAAATAGCATGCTCTTGCCATCTGGAGAGAAGCTTGGTGCACCGTTTAATCCACGGAAGCTGGCCAGCTTTTCACGTTGACCAGTCGCCAGATCCTGTACATAAATGGCCGGACGTTTGGTTTCAAAAGATACATATGCAATTTTTTTCGCGTCCGGTGTCCAGGCAGGTGACAGGATTGGATCACGTGAAGTCAAAATGGTCTTTGGCTGTTCACCATCCGTATCGGCAATCTGCAAGGTATAACGCTGATCAGGCGTTGCCGGGTTACGCAAGACATAAGCAATACGGCCAGTGAAATCTCCCGGAATACCAGTTAATGCCTGATAGATGGCATCACTGATCATATGGGCTGCCTGACGGGTACGTGATGCAGGAACAGTCAGCAACTCATTCAATAAGTATTGACGTTTTTCGACATCATACAATTGATACTGAATGCTATAAGAACCATCCGGATTGGTTTTGGATGAACCGGTCACCACATAAGGTACGCCTGCAGCTGCCCATGCTTCAGCATTTGGCGAATTCAGTTGTGCTGTAGCAGGTAAATTCTTCGAGGCACTGGCAAATTTTCCAGAACGATTCAGGTCATTTTCCACCACCGGATAAATACTCTGATCCTGGCTAAAAGGCACAATGGCAATTTTAGGGGCAGCTTCAGGAGCTTTGGTAATTTCCAGATGCAGTTGGGCCTGAGACTGGGTCGCAGTGACGGCACCCAAAGTGGTCATGATTGCAAGGCAGAGTAGGTGTTTGCGTGTCTTTTCCATCATTCGTTATTTACTCAAATCAACGGAGTTATTTATAAGTGATTGGGCTACATCATTGCATGGATTTATGCGAAATAGACCACGAATTTATCATCAAACTGTTATATCACTATGGAGAGTGATTATTATTTAATCTGTTTCAATTGAAGTTTAACTCAAAAAAAACAGCCATAACACTTTTTCTTTATTATGGCTGTTTCTTATTAATGAGCTGTAAAGGTTGAAGTAAAACTTCGTGCTTCACGGCGTGCATCCGGATCTGAAGGCATTGGATAAGGTGCAGCAGCACGTACTGCCGCTTCTACACTGGCTTTCATATCTGGATCACTGGCACTCACCACCACAGAAACCACAGAACCACTATCGCTTAAAGTGACCCGAGCAGTCGCTTTCTGGCCTGAAGAGCCCACTGGGGTATCCCATGCACGTCTGATTTTATTTTCGAAATCACGTTTTGCAGTAGAGGCAATTCGTTTAGATTCCGCTTTTTTCTGTGCAGCTTCTTCAGCAGCCTGTTTGGCTGCAGAGGCTTTGGCATCAGCTTCTGCCTTGGCTTTCGCATCTGCATCTGCTTTAGCCTTTGCCGCAGCGTCAGCTTTATGTTTAGCATCCGCCTCTGCTTTAGCTTTTGCAGCGGCATCAGCTTTATGCTTGGCATCAGCATCCGCTTTGGCCTTCGCAGCCGCATCAGCTTTACGTTTAGCTTCGGCATCTGCTTTAGCCTTCGCAGCCGCATCAGCTTTACGTTTAGCTTCAGCCTCTGCTTTGGCTTTTGCCGCAGCGTCAGCTTTATGCTTGGCATCAGCATCCGCTTTGGCCTTCGCAGCCGCATCAGCTTTACGTTTAGCTTCAGCCTCTGCTTTAGCTTTTGCAGCGGCATCAGCTTTACGTTTAGCTTCGGCATCTGCTTTAGCCTTCGCTGCCGCTTCAGCTTTACGTTTAGCTTCGGTATCTGCCTTGGCTTTTGCCTCGGCTTTTTGCTTGGCGGCTAAATCAGCCTTTTTCTGCGCTTCAAGTTTGGCTTTTTGCGCAGCATCGGCTTTACGCTGTGCTTCTACTTCGGCCTTACGCGCTGCCTCAGCTTCAGCCTTAGATTTTTGTGCAGCCTCTGCTTTGGCTTTGGCAGCAGCCTGTTTTGCCTGTTCGGCGGCTTCAGCACGTTTTGCAGCTTCGGCTGCTTGTTGGGCAGCCTTGGCTTGAGCAAGCTCTGCTGCTTTTGCTTCTTGCTGAGCTTTTTGAATATCGATCTGTGGGGGTGCTGGTGCAGGCTGCGGTGCCGGAGGTGCCGGTGCAGCTGCCGTTGGAACCACAGGCGCGGGCTCTACACTCGGTTCAGCAGTTTGGGTAATTTCTTCTGCAATATTTTCATGTGCAGTTTCTTCAAACTCGGTTTCTTCACGAGTCACTGGCTTGAGGTCTTCAGGTTTAATTAAGACCGTTTTAATCTGTTTTGGCGGTTCAGGTGGCTTACTCATGCCCAGAAAAAGCAGGCCCACCAAAGCAACTGCATGGATTCCTAGCGTAAACCCAATTGCAATTGCTTTCTTCTGAAACGGTGGTTTCTGATAATTTTTCATACTTTATTCTAATGGCTTGGTTAGTAAGCCCACTTGGGATAAACCGGCATCCTGCAGGCTTGACATCAAGGCCATCACATCGCCATAAGGGCGAGTAGTATGACCATTGATCACGACATTTAGGATCTTGTTTTCACTTTCAGCAGTGCTTTGCGCTTCTATCAAAGTCTGCGTCAAAGCCTCTAGGGTGACAGGACCTGTGGTCTGATTTTTATATTCCAGAAAATAAGTACCATCTTCTTTTAAAGTGACAATAGTAGGCGCATCTTTGGATTCGATTGGCAAGCCATTGGCCTGCGGCAAATCGACCTTGATGCCACTGGTAATCATTGGGGCAGTCACCATGAAAATGACCAGAAGTACCAGCATTACATCGATGTAAGGCACTACATTCATGTCACTTTTCAGTGGTTTTTTAATACGCTCGAAGCGTCCTGAACGTTGAATGGCCATTAGTCATTGTCCTGCGTAGCGCCCACAGATTGACGTTGCAGTAGTGCCACCATTTCTTCAGCGAACAGAGCACGGTCAGAGTACAGTGCTTCACCTTTAGATGTGAAATGGTTAAAGGCTAAAACCGCAGGAATTGCAGCAAATAAACCAATCGCCGTTGCAATCAGGGCCTCTGCAATACCAGGTGCGACAGTGGCCAAAGTAACCTGATCGACATCTGCCAGACCAATAAAGGCATTCATGATGCCCCAGACGGTACCAAACAGACCGACATAAGGAGCGACTGAACCAATACTGGCCAGCGCACCCAAGCCTTGTTCCAAATGTCCCTGATCACGACTTAAACCCACACGCAGAATACGTTCAGTTCCTTCAATTGACTGGGCAGTTGGAGCATGGCGTTTTTTGAGTTTAAGGAACTCGCCCAGACCCTGATAGAAGATATCTTCCAGACCAGTACGTTTGGAATTGAGCTGGGCATTGTTATAAAGCGTCTTGAGTTCGGCACCTGACCAGAAAATTTTCTGGAAACGATCGTCGTCAGCCTGAGCCTTTTTATAGCTCATGGTTAACTTGGCAATCAGATACCAGCTGTACAACGAGGCTAACAGGAGAGAAAGCATCACCAGTTGTACGACAGGGCTTGCTTGTAAAATAAGATCTGAGACTTGAAGAGATGATTCTAACTGAGTTGCCATAGCTGTTACGTGTGCCAATAAATTTTTTTAGTCTTGTTCCAATTCTTTTTGAATTAGTTCGCGGATTTCATCCGGGAGTCGACGTGGTCGCATCTCTGCACTGATACATGCCAACTCAACCTCACCTGATGCAAGCATGATTTCACCACGATAAATATTTTGTTGCAATACAAATGATGAAGCTTTACATGAAATGACACGTGCAGTCACGGTAATCAGGTCATCCATGAGGATTGGGCGCATATATTTGACGTTAATTTTGTGCACAACAAAGTTGTAGTCGGACTGATGCCAGTAGTGACTCACTCCGGAAGCACGTAACCATTCAGTACGGGTACGTTCCATATAGCGAATATGGTTAGCGTGGTAGACAATGCCACCCGCATCAGTATCTTCAATATAGACGCGGATATTGAATTCAAAGTGATTCGCCATAGTTTTGTTCCATGCAGATTTTACGAAATTATTGCTTGTTTTTAGAGGCTGGAGCAGGCTTAGAATTTGCCTTATTCATTCCAAAAGTCAAGCAATTTAGCGCGTCAAAGTTTAGCACTGTGAGCTTTGAGACCAATGGCACAAGATGTCAAATCTGGATGGAGTAGGGGCTAAGCCAGTACGGAACGGCCAATTGCTTATTAATACGGCGAAGTAAAAGCATGAATGAGACCAGTCACTCATGCTTGAGGAACTAAGAATCAGCTTTTGTTATTTTGTTTCCAGCTTGCTTGTACCTGATCAGCCACTTTCGGATAATCCAGAATAAAGCGGATATGACTTTCTACGCCGGTTTTTAAAGTCGCATCATCGACTATAAAATTCGGGTTATGGTTCGGTGCTGCTTTGGCTGGATCCTGATCTGCTGGCGTTGCACCTACGAACACAAAGAGCGATGGCATCAGCTTGCCATAATACGCGAAGTCTTCACTGGCACTGGCATTGTTATCAAGTAGATGCAGTTTATTTTCACCGTTCACTTTAGCCAGAGTCGGGCGCATCAACTCGGTCAAGGTTTTATCATTGGTGGTAACAGGTGCATAAGGTGCAATTTCTACTTTGACTTTGACATCATTGGCTGCGGCATTGTGTTCCAGCATTTTCGGCAAGTCTTTTAAAATACCTTGACGGACATCTTCACTATTAGAACGAATCGTACCGACCATATTCACCTGATTAGGAATTACGTTTCCTGTGGTACCCCCCTGAATACTTCCAATACTGACCACGCCCATGCCTTTGGTTAAATCAGCTTTACGACTTACCAGACTTTGTAAATTATTAATCATTTGTGCAGAAGCATAGATGGGATCACGACCTGCCCAAGGCATTGAACCATGTACCTGATGGCCATCTACCTGAATACGTAAATGATCCGCGCTATTGAGAATCGCACCATCTTTATAGAAAATATTGCCGCTTGGCATACCAGCCATCACATGCATTCCAAAAATGACTTCAGGCTGGGGATTCTTGAGTGCACCATCGGCAAGCATTTTACGTGAGCCGATCTGATCGCCTTGGCTAAAGTTATCAATATCTGCACCGCCTTCTTCAGCAGGCTGGAATACAAATACCACGGTTCCGGCAATCTTATCTTTATTGGCAGCGAGCACTTTGGCGGCACCTAGTAGCATTGCAGTATGCGCATCATGACCGCAGGCATGCATCACATAAGTTTCCTTACCTTGATAAATGCCTTTCTGCTTGCTGGCAAAAGGTACGGCTGCCATTTCCTGGATCGGCAAGGCATCCATATCTGCACGTAATGCCATGACTGGGCCAGGTTTTGAACCTTTTAAAACGCCGATCACACCTGTTTTGGCATAACCTTTACGTACTTCAATGCCATAAGACTTTAATTCTTTTTGTATTAATTCCGAGGTTTTAAATTCCATATTGCCCAGTTCAGGATATTGGTGAATATGCTGGCGTAGTTTGATGGTATGCGCTTCGGCTGCTTTAACTGATTCATCTACCCAATCTGCTAAAGCTAGTTGACTACAAAATAGAAGAGGGAGACAAAGTGAAAGCGTCTTATGCATGTTCATATCAGGGAGAACCTTAAAAATCTGAATAGAGTTAAAGTGATGCCTGAGGATTACATAATGCACTACATTTGACCAAAACCCTCTGAGTATGGGTTTCATACCTTTTTGGTACATTTATTTTTAGTACTTGCTGATAAAGGGAATTTTACAGAGGTAGATATTGTAAAATTATGTAATTATAAAAATCTAATGGTCTATTTTATTTAAAAAAATTCAAATGAATAGGGAATTGTTGAAGGAAATTTATATCTGATTTAAAAAATCTCTTATTATATAATTTTTAACTATTCCTCTAAGTTAAATACTATTTTGGCATTAAAGTTGCTTTGGTTATTTCATAATTATTATTGATAGAATTTTTAAAAGAAATAGCCTAAGTATTTGTTTGAAGGGCAATAATTATATAGCTAAATAAACTACTTAATAATAAAGATTTGAGTTTGTGCTTTTGGAGCTAATTGATTGCAGTAGTCAATTAGCTCTTTTTCTTTGCGATAAAAAATGGCTAAGCCAAAAGAATTTTATCTTTACTTTGGCTCAGGGGGCGTCATGCCAAATTGTAAATAAGCCATATTGGTCGCAATACGACCGCGCGCAGTACGCATCACATAACCTTGCTGAATCAGATAAGGCTCAATCACATCTTCCAGAGTACCTGAATCTTCTGCCATTGCTGCTGCCAAAGCTTCTACACCCGCCGGGCCACCATCAAAGCGTTCCAATAACATCGACAGGTAACGACGGTCAAGCGTATCCAGGCCATCTTTATCCACGTTCAACATATCTAATGCACGTTGAGCCATTTCCTGAGTGACTTCACCTGTGCCTTTGACTTGAGCATAGTCACGTACACGACGTAATAAACGATTGGCAATACGCGGTGTACCACGTGAACGACGTGCAATTTCTTTTGCGCCATCTTCGGTCATTGGCACATCCATCAAACTCGCAGAACGTTTCACGATATGGGTCAGATCATCAACCGAATAGAATTCCAGACGCTGCACAATCCCGAAACGGTCGCGTAGTGGAGAGGTGAGTAGACCAGCACGTGTGGTTGCAGCGACCAAAGTAAATGGTGGTAAGTCCAATTTAATCGAACGGGCAGCAGGGCCTTCACCAATCATGATATCCAGCTGGTAGTCTTCCATGGCTGGATAAAGGATTTCTTCAATCACGGGTGACAGGCGGTGAATCTCGTCAATAAATAGAACATCACCTTCCTCAAGGTTGGTCAGCATTGCCGCCAGATCGCCCGCACGTTCTAGTACTGGGCCAGAAGTCGATTTCAGGTTACCCCCCATTTCACGGGCAATAATATTCGCTAATGTCGTTTTACCCAGACCCGGAGGTCCAAAGATCAGGGTATGATCGAGAGCTTCAGCACGGCCACGGGCTGCACCAATAAAGATTTCCATTTGCTCACGTACCACAGGTTGACCGATATAGTCATCGAGGGAAGTTGGGCGGATGGCACGATCAAAATGATCTTCGGGTTTTTCAGAACCACTGATGAGACGGTCTTGCATATCTTTTGAGTCAATCTCTATGGTTTATTTGAGGTGAATAAAGTCATAGCCTCAAAATGCATTAAAAATTCAGATGCCATTGTGTAGGCGTTGTCTTACTTTTGAAAGATCAAAAGTAACAAAAATCTTTTTGTTGAGTTGAAGGTACGTCCTGTACCCTAACTCAACTGGCGACATCCATGTCGCGAGTAATTTATATAAATAGGAGAATAAACAGTCTTATTTAAAGTAAAGTCATTTTCCTATTATCTATTCATCGACTTTAATGCAGCACGGATGATGTCGCTGGCTTCGGTAAATTCACCTTTAGCTGCATTCACCAGTTTTTGCGCTTCAGCCGGTTTATAACCGAGAGACTGTAATGCAGCTTCCGCTTCAGCCATGGCTGAATTGCCCATAAACTGAATTTGTGGAGCTGTCGAATTGCTTGGAGCAGTGCCCGCAGACATGGCTTTAAAGCGGTCGCGCAGTTCAATCATCAAACGTTCAGCCGTTTTTTTGCCGACTCCAGGCACTTTGACCAAGGTATTTACATCTTCATTTTCAACAGTATGGATCAGCATCTCAACACTTAAAGTTGAAAGAATGCCAAGTGCCATTTTCGGGCCAACGCCGTTCACTTTTAATAAAGTGCGGAAAATGGTTTTTTCCTGAGCATTTAAAAAACCATACAGTAATTGTGCATCTTCACGTACGGCCAGATGTGTCCACAGGGTAATTTTCTGGCCTTTTTGCAACTGGCAAAAAGTGGTAAGCGGCGTATCAATTTCATAACCTACACCATTCACATTTAATAATACAGTCGGTGCTTCCAGCGCCAGCACTTCACCAATCAGGCATCCAATCATCTTTTGTCATTACTCAATTCAGTTTTGCAGCATAGTAGTCAGCATTTTCAGGAAAGGCAAAATCTCCTTCTGCAAAACAGGTGATTTTGCTGCAATAAGCATCTAATCTAGCCAGATGTTTTATAACAATCCGGCTTTATTGCCTTGCAATTCCTGTGACAGGTTATAAGCCTGATGATCCGAAAATTTCGAGATAATATCCAGCACCTGCATGATATTGTCATAATGGCTGTCTTTAAAATTCGCCCCTGAACGTTGCAGAATCGACATTAAACGCTGTTCTTTAAAACTCAGGTTTTTATGCGGTGTGGTCAGAGGAATAAAAGCATCCAGAATATTTTGCAGACTTTGATGGGCAATGATTTCTAAGCCTGCTTTCTGTGGATGTTCAAAAATCTTGTCACGTGCCAGTTCTTTGGCGCGATTAATACCGCTTTCAATATCTGATGAACAATACTGCAATAAAGTGCCTTGTAACTGGCCAGATAGAATCTGGTCATGGTGACGTGCAAAAGCAGTGGTCACTTCATTCACCAGACGTTTCATCACACGGCCACGCAGTGCAGCAATTTTCTGTTGCCAGGTCGTGTCAGGCATGCCGATTTCAGAAGGCGTGCCATAATCTCCGAGCAGATTTAAAAATACCGGTTCCACTTCAGCATAGCTGAGTATGTTCAAGCTGATGCCATCTTCTAGGTCAATCAGGGCATAGCAGATATCATCGGCTGCTTCGAGTAGATAGGTCAGTGGATGACGACAATATCGATACTCGCCGAGCTGGATTAGTCCAAGCTCTTCCGCAATTTGCTTTAAAATCTCTTTTTCTGCCTGATAGCAGCCAAACTTGGCGCGGCTACTGGCAGGCAAATCTACTTGTGATGCCATGGTTTTTGACAGCCACGGATATTTTAAATAAGCACCTAAAGTGGCATAGGTCAGGCGCATGCCACCATCATTTGGATGATAGTCAATTTTGGTAAGCAGGCGCAGGCCTTGGGCGTTACCTTCAAACTGACGTACATCTGCTTCCTGTTCAGGACTTAAATCTTTTAAGAAGTCAGTATGTGATACATCATCAAACCATTCCCGGATCGCATATTCACCGGCATGGCCAAAAGGCGGGTTACCAATATCATGCGCCAAACAGGCAGCTTGAATGATGGCACCTACATCAGCGGGTGACACCCAAGGGGGAAGCTGATCTTTAATTTTCTCTGCGGCCAGCATCCCTAGCGAGCGGCCAATACAGGAGACTTCCAGTGAATGCGTCAGGCGAGTATGAATACCATCGTGCTGGGTTAAGGGATGCACCTGGGTTTTACGGTTGAGCTGCCGGAAGCTCTGGGAAAAAATAATACGGTCATAATCTTTGTGGAACGGGCTACGTGCCAGTTCAGTGCTCTGCTTTTTACTACCAATCCGAACTGTCGAAAGCAGTTCCAACCAACGCATTTGAGTCATTTATCATTATTCAGTTCTCTACTTTCTGCATCATGCCAAAAAAGAGCGTAAAGCACTAGGGCAGTGCGACATGAAATGTTATTTTGAATTAGCTTAGCTGAAATACAGCGAAAGATTGTCAATTTGGTGACAGGATTGAGCCAGCAATTTCAGGCAAATTACCACCATAATAAAATCAATTTGCAGACCAAATATGACCACAGCACAAACTACTCAACCAAATATTTTACTCATCGTCGCTGATGATCTGGGCTTTTCTGATCTGGGTGCATTTGGTGGAGAGATCCAGACACCACATTTAGATGCGATTGCCCTGGAAGGATTACGTTTAACTAATTTCCATACTGCATCGACCTGTTCAGCCATCCGTTCCATGCTGCTTTCCGGCACAGACCATCATCTGGCAGGATTGGGTTCCATGGCCGAAGCCATACGACCTGAACAGAAAGGTCAACCGGGTTATGAGGGGTATTTAAATGATCAGGTTGCGGCTCTACCGGAACTGTTACATGATGCAGGCTATTACACCATCATGTCTGGAAAATGGCATCTGGGCTTAACTCCACCGTTTTCCGACACGCCGTGGTTTTGAAAAGTCATTTACCTTGCTCCCGGGTGCAGCCAATCACTATGCGTTTGAACCGGATATTCCAGAAGAAGAAACCCCGGAATTGTTGAAAGTGATTCGTGGGCTCTATGCAGAAAATGATGAATACATTACTGCATTGCCGGAAGATTTTTATAGTTCAGACTATTTTACAGATCGCTTGCTGAGTTATCTGCAAGATGATGAGAGTCGTGCAGAACACCCATTCTTTGCCTATTTACCATTTTCAGCACCACACTGGCCTTTGCAAGCCTACCCAGAAGATATTGCCAAATATAAAGGTACGTATAATGAAGGTCCTGAAGTATTACGTCAGAAGCGTTTAGCTAAAATCAAAGAGCTCGGTTTAGTAGGTAAGGATGTTACGATTCATCCAGTATTGGCAAAAACTAAATTTTGGGACAGCTTAACGGATGAAGAAAAGCAGTTCTCGGCACGTACCATGGAAGTCTACGCAGCAATGGTTGATCGCATGGACCAGAATATTGGTCGTGTGATTAAACATTTAAAACAGACTGGTCAATACGACAATACCATTATTATTTTTCTTTCGGACAATGGGGCAGAAGGTGCGCAGCTGGAAGCATTACCAGTCTTTGGTCCTGATATTGAGACAGTGATTGCCAAATATTATGACAATCGTCTGGAAAATATTGGCAAGGGTAATTCCTATGTCTGGTATGGTGAGCATTGGGCACAGGCGGCCACAGCGCCATCTCGACTTTATAAAGCGCATACCAGTGAAGGTGGAATTCGTACACCGGCATTTATCAAGCATCAGGGCTTTGCACGTCAAAATGGCATCAGTCATGAGTTTTTAACGGTGATGGATCTACTGCCTACTTTACTGGAAACATTAAATATTCAGCATCCGGGACAGCAGTATAAAGGTCGGAAACTGGTGACACTACGTGGTAAAAGCATTCTGCCGTATTTGCAGCAACAGCAGGCCTATATTCATGCTGAAGACCATGTCACGGGTTGGGAACTCTTTGGGCAGAAAGCCTTACGCAAAGGGATTGGAAAGCCTTGTTTATTCCTGCACCGAATGGCCCAAACAAATGGCAACTCTATAACCTGGCAGAAGATGTCGGTGAAACAGATGATCTGGCAGAGCGTTATCCAGAAAAATTACAGGAGCTGCTGGCCGACTGGAAAGTTTATGTACGAGAAAATGGTGTGATAGAAATTGAAGGCGGGGGAATTTTATTAAATAAAACTGCTTGAGCTAATCTTATTAGGGTATCGAATTTCAAAAATAAACGGATATTCGTGAGAATAAACTAAAAATAAAAAACAGGTCAAACGGCCTGTTTTTTTATAAAGCAATAATTTTGATAGAAAGTAAATCTTAATCTGTAAGCTGAATAGTTAGGGTGTGTTGACACTTTTAGCTTAAAAAATAGCGAAGTAGTAAAATCAAATCGCCAAACCCAATTTTACTATTCGCCATGCCTCGTACCATGCTGACAGATCAACACTGGCAAAAGTTGAAAACTATTTTGCGTAATTTATCTATTCATCACAACTCAAACTTACGTAATTTTATTGAAGCTATTCTCTATAGAATTAGAACAGGCTGTCCGTGGCGAGATATTCCTTCCTATTTCGGTCAATCAAACTCTATTTTCAAACGTTTTAATCGTTGGTCAAGCAGCGGTAAGTTGCTTAGATTATTCAAATTATTAGCATCATGCCCCGATATGGAGTGGATTTTTATTGATGGCTCTCACGTACGTGCTCATCAACATTCTGCCGGTATAGCGAATCAATCCATTTCTAAAAGTGTAGGAGGAAACTCCTCAAAAATACATTTGATTGTTGATGCAAATGGCAATCCTGTTGATTTCATGATTACCGATGGAACCACACATGACGTCAAAGTTGCACCTGATTTAATATCAACATTAGACTTAAAAGAGACAAAAGTGGTCTGCGCAGATAAAGGCTATGATTCAGAACCACTGCGTGAACAGGTCAGAAAAACAGGGACTAAAGCGAATATACCAAAGAAAATAAATAGCCAATCGAACAATGATCATATGGACTGGTATTTATATAAAATCAGGCATTTAGTTGAAAATATGTTTTGTAGATTAAAGCAATTTAGAGGAATAGCTACTCGATATGACAAGCTCAAAAGAAATTATCAAAGTGCTGTTGCCTTAGCCTGTATATTTTTATGGCTACCTTTATAGGTTTAATTATGAACAGCAAATGTCAACAGACCCAAATAAGAAATAGTAAAATAAGCTATTGTTTATTAAAAAAAACATAATTTTTTATTGAGAATTTAAGTTACTAGAATATAAATTGATGTTTTGATCTTCTGTACAATCCTCAATAAATTTTGCAATTTCTTGCACGCTCCAATATTCTGTAGAACGCTGGTTATTCGCTTTAAATAAACATTTGATGATTGGATGTTTTTCAAAATCAGTTAGTGCTACTTCAAAATTGTCACGCTGCATTGAAGGTGACATTTCTTCTGCAACATGACTTTATGCTGAATGATATTTAATAATAGCAAACTAAGCATAATAGGCACAAAAAACTGTTAAAGCGGTTTTAATACTTCTGTAGTAATTTTCAGGTTTCCACGCCTGATTACAGATTTTGCTGTAACCTAATTATCAAATGGGTATCTTTTTCTTTGATCAAACCAAATTAGAATTTTTTATTGCTTTGTAAATGAAAAATATAAATAAATAACGTATGGATCAAATTGAAAGCGAAGAAAAAAATCAAATTTGCAGATTTTTAGCGCTTTTAATCACTTATTAAGCTTAGGCTATTTCCCCTAAGGAATCATGTTATATAGCTTCCAGCAGCAGACAAAACACAATAGATAATGCGATGTTTTTTGATTCTGTTGATCCATAAAAAATACTTAAGTCTCTATTATTAAGCTATGAATGAGCAGCAAGAAATTTTCCTAGTCAGGTAAATGATATTCATGTACGCGTAGCTATCTCGAACGAATTCACAGAATTTGGCAGCACTTACATCCAAGTTGTCACTTGAAATTAGCTCAATTAAGGTAGCGCTGTCTTTCAAACCTTTGTGTAACAAAGCTTGCGTAAGTCATATATACTTAGATTCTGATATGATCTCCAATCGCTAAATATCGTACACTCAACCACGCAAGTACCCATCGCACGGCGCTTAATGACGCTTGTTGAGACATAATTCTAAAATAATCATATTTATTATGTTTCATCACTATCGGAAAAAACTGATGTTCTGTAAGGATTGAAAGCATAGGTTCATCCTCTGCCGTAAAATGCATCAATACTTTTGTTACATTACTTTCATACAACCATTTTTTTATTAACCAATTATAAGTTTCTGATTGGTTTTGTTCTAAATAATCAAATCGCTCTAAAATCTCTTGTGCAGAATTAAAATCTACAGCACTGAGTAATTCAGGCAAACGTGCTAACTTTCCTTGTGTCGATAATGGATGTCTTCCTATATTTGAACCACGTTTACCTGACGGAATGTTTGCCATCATAATTAAAGCTTTCTTCCAGGACTCAATATCTAATCGTGGCTGCCCCTGCCCAGAAATAAGATACCGCTCAATATCTTCAAACTTTTGAAATAATTCGTGTTTAATTACTTTTCCAGTCGAATTCCCTCTTTTTTGAGCATAGATGACCCACCTCTGACTTTGTCTTTTTTTGAGTACATATTTTTCGATGGTGTCTCTCAACTCATATTTTAGATTACCATTCTGTTGATGAATCGCTTGGAAATGCCTGAATAAATTACTCCGACTCATGACTCGCTTAAAAAATGCAGTATGTAAATTGGGTTGCTGTTGTTGCATGCTATAGGCATAAGTAGCCAGAAATAAGATATGAACATAATGCTTTAATGTTGTCGATTCATGTAAATGTCCAAGCACTCGACTAATCGCCTTAATCCCTTGCCCAACCTGTCCTTCATTGCCTACTAGCGTATTAAATTGCTCATTCGATGGAATCCAATTTTGTAGCCATGGCAATTCTATCGTGAGCGCTTTAAAATCCACCACTGTTTGCAAACACTTTAAAGTATATGTACTTGCAAACGTATGTCTTAAATGATGTAAGCTGAGATCAACATCTCCAGTGACTTTCTTTAATATTTGAGATATTTGAGCAAAAAAAGGCCTATGCTCACTATTCTCATCAGACATTAATATCGAATATTTTTTATTCTTATAAATATCATTTAATCCATTTTGAATCGTCTGACTTAATAAATTCATCGGAACAACACGTTCTGATCCAAGTGTTTTTAACTGATGCTCACCATAAGGACGAATTCGGAGCATATCCTCATCAATATCTAAGGGCCGTAAATGAAGTGTCTCTGAACGGCGTACACCCATCGCTGCAGATAAACGAAAATGACGCTGAATCTCTAGACGTAAAGCAGCATCATTCACCCCAGATTCTACAGATTGTAATATTTGAACGATCTGCTGCACTTCATTTTTTGAAAAAACTTTAGCACTTGCTTGATGCGCTGTACGCTTGTGTAACTTTATACGATTATCATTTAACTGAATTAAAAAATCTCTAAAGCGATTCCACGCAGCGAGATGCTTGCGGTGTGGAAAATGCTCTTGCGTCAACTCCATCCATTTTTGAAATACATCTTCATCAATCTGGCTATCTTTTGTTAAATCTTCTGAAAACCCCAATATACCTGCACTGACGATGGCCAAATGTAGATGAATCATATTTCGATTCTGTAGACTTAACTCTTCTGCATCACAGCGTAAAATCAGCCATCGCACAAAGCACGTTAATAAATTGACTGAGTAGTGATTCGTTTTATTATTGGCAAGCTGTTTAAGCCAAATGCTTGATCTAGATTCACCTTTTAGTTGCTGAATCATCGCTAAAATATCAGACAAATGTAGTTGCTCATCGTCTATTTCTATTTCACTTTCTGGCTCAGTGCTATCTAAATTTGTGGTTAATTTTTCATATTCGAATAAGCGTAATAATTCATTTATTGAAAGATCTTCAGTCAGGACTTGGCCTGATATATAACCTGCAATCAACGGAGTGCTATTTAACATCACATTTTGCTGTAAAGCTTTCAACCATTGAGCTAACGATAGAGTTGACTTAACCCCTATTTGTTTTAAATATGTATTAAAACACTTTTGCCAAGCCGTTCTTTGTTGATTTCTTGGCTGTGCTAAAATCTCTTTTAATCGGGGCTGTAGATACTGTCGGTCTACTAAAATTAACGTCGAGACATAAGGACTTAACATTACTGTACGGCGTATCTTTGTCACAGATCTATCATTATTCACTGTCAGTTCAACGAGCCGACTATTCCCCATAGCGACTATATGTTGATCAGAAGCAATAAACTCCAACATCGCTTGTAAATGGCTCACTCTGCACAGTTGTGAATACATGGAGAGTACAACCAGCAAACGTCCTATTTCAACATCACAATTTTGATGTTCAGGTAAATGTTCTAAATCCTTCTGAATATGATCAAGTAAGTTTTGTTCAATATAACCCCATGTACTAAAACTATTTTCAGATGTCAGCCATGTACGATTAGCTTTTTGAGGAAGTTGAACGAATAAAGGAATTTTCGTTTTATCGCGAATATAAGCACAATATGCCTTGATCGCTTCTGGCAAATCAATGTTTGTATTTTTAGCTAAATGTGAAGCTAATACATGTCCAAGCTCTAAAGCTACTTGTGGCTCAGGATTTTCCCCAAAAATCAACGGACAATAGGACTTATACTCTGAGTTTTTCAGCCATTCTTTTACATCATTTTCTGAATATTGTATTCTCGGCTTCGTCTCTACTTGAGCTGTTTTAGTCTCTTGGGTTAAAACAAATGTTGGAATATGCTTGATTTTAAAAAAATCAAAACCTTCAAGACATTCGAAACCTAATTGTTTTTGCAGGTTTTCTTGTACATCAAGCCACTGTTGTTTAAAAACTGATACAGGAAATACAGATAACATATCCCATGGATGACGCCCCCGTATCCAGTGCCCAAGTCCAGCATCCTTGAACCGTCCAGGTAACTGATTATGATCAGAGCGAACCAACTTCCGTGCCCAATTTCTAACTAAACCTTCAATCTGATGAGGATCACAAAGTTGCACAGCATAAGATGATAAATCAACACGTGGTTCAACTTGCTCCCCTAGCATTCCCATCAAACCACGTAAACCTTGAATCTGTTTGATCAATGCTTGCGTCAATGGCACATAACGATCGGTTGATTCATCTTGATGATGTTTATCTTGAATCAATGCCCAGCCTTGCTGACTGATCCACTTTGGAAAGGGCTGCTTAATTCCTCGTCCTGCAGTTGCAAGATTCATCCATAATGCTGTATACAATGTTAAGTTATCAAAGAGCGTCTGCCAATCTTTCTGTTCGGCAGCATGATTTATGCTCTTTTTTATTCGTGTAATTTCATTTTGTATTTCAATAATCTTTATTCCAATTGGGCTACCCACCCGCTTATTGGAAGAGTATTTATATTCAGGAATATTAATTTTTATCGTGCTTAAACAAGCAGCCCAGAGTTGCTCAAGTTGCCTCTGTTCAAAAGAGGCATAATGAATCAAGTTATCATAATTTCGACCTGATGCATTCGTCACTGCTTTAACGACAGCTAAATCACCTTGGCTATGATCATATAACAACCGTGGAAGAATATCTCGAATGCTTTTGAGGCTGATTTCTAGCTCTTGAGGTAAACGGTTAATCAGTTCACTCACGTCACGTTCAACTGCCATATGACGTCTTGTAATCCCAAGATTTTTGACTTGACTCACCAAATCATTGAGTTCACTTGGTAAAACCAAATGTAATTCATTGGTCCATGGCACATGAAATTTAGAATGTTCTGGTTTTTTTTTGAGTGTCGGTGTCCCTGCAAACACACTTAATACATATGCAGATAAAGTATGATCATACTGAATAGCAATATTATTCTGATCTGCATTTCGACTAAAACGAGGCGCTGTTAATTCAGTAACCGAACGTCCTGTGAGTAAACTCAATATTAAAGCTAATTTTGCGCGTAAGATTAAGCTGGCATCAGTATGAGATGGTTGACAGAGCCTAAATACTTCTTGAATTGAATTTAAGGACAATCGCGATTTGGTCCAAACTAAACCAACATTTGCAGCTTCAATATGTTGAGAAGTAGACTTAGATGCATAAAGCCCTCGAATTAAATCGGATTGTTCTGCCAAAAAAAATCTAAACAAGGGCTCCAATGGTGTTTCATCTTCTTCAATCTCATCATGCTCAAATACATCAGAGACTAGACCACGATGAATTTCATCTACATCCTCTAAAGGTTGGATAGCAATACTTAATGAACCATATCGTTGCAGGATCAATTTTTTGTGCTTTAACCCTATACAGTGTACAAACTCTGGACGTTTCTTCTTATTTTTTAGAGGATTGTTTTCCCAAATTTGGGATAAAAATAGCTTTAATGGATAAAAAACTTCTTTAAATCGTTTATCTTCAGAACGATCGGACATTGAACGAATCCATTGTTCCGGTCCGTTTTGAGTGATTAAGTCTTTGACTCGTTCTAAAATATCCTCATGACTTGGATCACCCAACAGCCTAATCGCTAAAAAGGCGTTATACACACGAGATCCTTTTTGACCTTTCAGCTTTATGCTTCCATCACCCTTTAAATAACTACTATAAAGCCCTAGGGTATGTACTTTTTTTTGAAAGTGAAAGATTTGGTCTAAAAACCACCTTATTACCGTATTAAAACTCTCATTATTTTGACTTATTCCTGCTTGAATCAATAGCAAGTCACAAATACCACTGTCTCCAGTGTAGGGGCGTAATGGCGTAAGTATATTATTTCTATCTGTTGTTTCTGAGAAAAAATGTGAATATTCCTCAGAATCCTGTAATCTACTAATGATCTTTAACGTATTAAGCTCATCACGAAATTCTGATAATTCATCATCCCCAATCAATGTGAAGATTCGCTGACAAATGACAACAATGCCAGCTAAGCTATAGTGTGCACGCAACAAAAATAATGCTTGGATCAGTTGTTCTTTTTCTATATTTTCATTCTGATTAATACATTCTAGGAGCTGTACCAAATACTCATTCATGAACTACTCCGAATACGATAGACCCATGCCTTCTTCCAGTCTGTTAAAGCTAAAGCAACTTCTGCAGTTGGTGCCGCACAAACAATTTGCTGCTGATGTTTTTGATAAAGTTCCTCCAATTGAGGTAAAAATACAAAAAAGTCAGCTAAATGAAAATATGGTTGCACAGACTTGTCCAGCTCTTTCACTTTAATTCTTTCTAATGGCAAAAGCTTCTGGGCGATATAACCAGCTAAAACATTTTCGATTAAAAAATTACCACTCACCACCGGTGATGCCCAATTAACCAATTCTTGAACAAAGGAAATCGGCAGCTTTTTCAAAAAATGCTGTGTATTTAAAAATAAAATCATTTCTTCTGGATCTAAACTCTTTAGTCGAAGTTGGCCTGCAACCACCATCTTGTCCTGTGCTTTATCCACTTTACCCCAGTGCCTTCTTTTCACACTATCCTTTAGAGTTTTTACCTTACATACATCCCTATCGACAGCAAGCAGTAACTTACGATATATCGCGAGCAGTAGTAAGGCTTGATTTTTAATTTTTTTTGAAGACTCACTGCTCATTTCCTCATTGAGTAACATCATTTTCAAAACTAAAACTGGGCATGGTTTTTCAAACCTACCTTCAGATATTGTTAATGCATCAATGAGCAATGGTGTCATCATTTTTTTCTGCACAGGCAAATTATTTTTAGCGTTACAATAATAGAATAACACAGTCCCAAAATTAACAAAATTAATTCAAATAAATTTTATATTTAATAAAAAAGTATTTGATTTATATGATTTATTTACTAACTTTATTTTTATACTAAATCAAACCAAATGGCAATATTTCCGCGACTCATGAGTGCTCGGTTATATGCGGGCCATTTGGTTGTGCGGTAGATTTTGTGTGTAGGCTTCTTCATTTGAAAATTATATCGCTGAAAAAGCCGTTACAGATAGGTTTGTGCAACAAAGCCCTTAGTTGAAAAAACTTTTAGATTTCATGCTCACACACCACCTAAAACGAAAAATATCTAATTGATTTTACAGGCTTTTAATTTAAGGTTTTATTCTACCCACTCGCAATATCAAAGTTTAGTATCACGACTCACTAACTCATTAACTAAATATGGAGCAGTACGGCTATCTTGATTTTCTGTTATTTGTTTTGGTGTTCCTGCCACAACAATATTCCCACCAGCATTTCCAGCACCTGGTCCCACATCAATCACCCAATCTGCTTGTGCAACGGCACGCATATCATGCTCAATCATAACCACGGTATTACCCGCATCGACTAATCGCTGCAATTGAACTAACAATCGATCTACATCTGATGGATGCAAACCTGTAGTTGGCTCATCAAGTATATACAGTGTATTTCCACGCTGATTGCGTTGCAGCTCGGTCGCCAATTTAATACGTTGCGCTTCTCCACCAGATAGTTCAGTCGCTGGTTGCCCTAAACGTAAATAACCAAGGCCAATTTCCTTTAATAATTGTAGTGAACGAGCAATCGAGACCTCTCCATCAAAAAAATCACGTGCTTCATTGACGGTCATTCCTAATACTTCAGCAATATTACGTCCATTCCAGCGAATTTTCAGAGTGTCATCATTATATCGAGCACCATGACATGTCGGACAAGGGGCATATACACTTGGCATAAACAATAATTCTACACTGACAAAGCCTTCACCTTCACAAGTTTCACATCGCCCTTTAGCCACATTAAACGAAAAACGTCCAGCATCATAATGAGCTTGGCGAGCTTCAGGAGTCCCAGCAAATAACTTTCTAACATGATCAAATAAACCCGTATAAGTTGCCAGATTAGAACGTGGAGTACGGCCAATTGGTTTTTGATCAACCTGTACCAGACGCTGTATAGCCTCCACATCACCAGCCAGAGAACCCTGTGTAACCTCGGTAACCAACATTCCTTCATTTAAAGGATTATTTTCATTATTGTTTTCAGTTTCAGATTCATTGCCTAAATATGAAAGTACTAACTCGGGTAAAGCTTGAGAAACGAGACTAGATTTACCTGAACCTGAAATACCTGTAACTGCTGTAAGTACACCAAGAGGTATACGAGCATCAATATTATGCAGGTTATGTCGGTAAATATTGTTAAGTTCAAGCCAACCAGAGGGTGTACGTCCATAACTTTGAGTAACTGGGATTTTATTAAATAAATAACTTGCAGTACGTGAAGCTGAAATCTCACTTAAACCCTGAGGTACTCCACTATATAAAATATTACCACCTTGCTCTCCTGCATCTGGTCCAACATCCACTAACCATTGAGCACGACGCATGAGCTCTAAATCATGCTCTACAACAAATACGGAGTTTCCAGCGTCTCTTAATTTATCGAGAGAATCATATAATGACTGACTATCTGAAGGATGTAATCCAGCAGACGGTTCATCCAGTACATAAACTACACCAAATAGCATAGAACTTAATTGTGTTGCTAAACGCAAACGTTGTAACTCTCCCGCTGAAAGAGTCGGTGTGGCTCTATCTAATGTTAGATAACCAAGACCTAACTGGCGTAATTGATTTAAACGCCCCACCACACCATTTGCTAAACGCTGGGCAGCAATTTTCTTTTCATCTGAAAGTGCTGACGTACGTCTTACATCTGGAGATACAGAATGCACTGCTCTACCTGTTGTTGCTCGTTCAGATCTATCAAGTTGGGTTACTTTATTATTAGTCTTTTCTCCAGCATCATGAGCGTCGAAATTGCCAAGAACAATGGGCTCAAGCAGGCAAGTTAACTTATCCAAAGAAAGTTGCATAAACTCACCAATATCTACTCCAGCAAAGGTAATAGATAAGGCTTCTGGTTTAAGGCGTTTACCATGACAGGAAGGGCATATTTTTCCTTCCATAAAACGTGAAACACGTTTTTTCATCAACGTACTTTGGGTATTAGCAAAAGTATGAAGGACATAGCGACGAGCACCAGTGAAAGTGCCCATATAGCTGGGTTCTAGTTTACGTTTAAGTGCAGATTGAGTCTCAGCGGGGCTTAAACCAGCATAGACAGGAACTGTTGGGGTTTCTTCAGTAAATAAAATCCAGTCTCTATCCGATTGCGGTAAATCTTTCCATGGTCGATCAACATCATACCCTAGGGTTACTAGGATATCGCGTAAGTTTTGCCCGTGCCAAGCAGGTGGCCATGATGCGATAGCTCTCTCACGAATACTGAGTGTTGGGTCAGGAACCATTGTCGATTCTGTAACTTCATAAATGTGACCTAAACCATGACAGGTAGGAC
Organism: Acinetobacter sp. NIOH-H-8; assembly: GCF_046635365.1. Lineage (NCBI taxonomy): Bacteria > Pseudomonadati > Pseudomonadota > Gammaproteobacteria > Moraxellales > Moraxellaceae > Acinetobacter > Acinetobacter sp. NIOH-H-8. The sequence continues at coordinate 104,204 of NZ_JBHDVN010000001.1, read as the reverse complement.
AAGCACCTTGAGGAGTGTTCGGTGAAAAGTCCTCGGCATATAACATTGGCTGATCGGCAGGATATGCACCAGCACGCGAATAAATCATTCGCACGAGATTTGATAAAGTTGTTACACTTCCAACAGAAGAACGGGTATTACTTGCACCACGTTGTTGTTGCAATGCTACTGCTGGTGGTAGACCATCAATAGCATCAACATCTGGTACTCCGGCCTGATCTATTAAGCGTCTTGCATAAGGTGCAACAGATTCGAAATATCTTCTTTGTGCTTCAGCAAAAATAGTTCCAAAAGCAAGTGATGATTTTCCTGAACCCGATACACCTGAGAAAACAACAAGTGCATTTCTTGGGATAGAAACATCTACATCCTTAAGGTTATGCTCACGTGCACCTCGAACTTCAATACAATTATTAGATAAAGTAATGTTATTGTGTTCACCAAAAGAATGTATTTTCATGTTTCTACGAGCCTGTAAATTATTTTGTGTAAGTCTCATTTTTTATAAATGATCTTTTAATCGATCATCGAACTGAATCGTAAACCAATTCATTGCTAAACGCCAATTTTGAATTGGCATGGTCCATTTTTTAGCAGCATTTGAAGTTGCTAAATAAATGACCTTTTTCACTGAATCATCAGAAGAGAAGATCTTTCTCTTTTTAGTTGAATGGCGGATCACGCTATTCAATGATTCAATTGCATTTGTTGTATAAATCGCATGATGTATTTCAGCCGGATAGCTAAAGATCGTTCGGATATTTTCCCAATTTGCCCGCTAGGATTCTCCAATTTTTGGATACTGGTGATTCCATTGATCGCAGAAGATATCTTGGGACTTTAAAGCATTTTCCTCTGTACTTGCCTGATAGATCGCCTTCAATCCTGCTGTTACAACTTTGTAGTCCTTCCAGCTCACAAATCTCAGGCTATTGCGTACAACATGTACGATACACAGCTGGATATCAGTATGAGGGTAGACAGAAGCTATCGCATCAGGAAAGCCTTTTAGTCCTGAGAAGCGCTGCTTCGCAAGGCAGGCTACAAGAATATCTTGCACTCCTCGATTTTTAAGCTCTGTCATGACTGATAGCCAGAATTTGGAACCTTCTGTTTGAGCAAGCCACATGCCAAGAAGTTCTTTTTGGCCATCCAGGTTAATGCCTAATGCTAAATAAACTGATTTATTGATTACTGTTGAATGCTGACGAACCTTAACAACAATGCAATCTAAATAGACAATAGGATAAAGACTATCGAGTGTTCTATTTTGCCATTCTGTCACTTGTTCAATGACAGCATCCGTCACCTTACTAATAAGAGAGGCAGATACATCGGCATCGTACATTTCTTTAAAAAAGCAACAATTTCTCTATTTTTCATTCCTTTCGCATATAACGAAAGAATTTGATCATCCATGCTAGTAATGCGTGTTTGATGCTTCTTAATAATTTGTGGTTCAAAAGAGCCATCACGATCACGAGGGATATCTAAAGCAAGCTGCCCATCTTGTGTTAGAACTGTTTTGGAGCTAAAACCATTACGTGCATTAGATCCTTTCTTAGGTTGATGCTTTTCATAGCCTAAATGTTCAGAAAGCTCAGTATTCAGAGCGGTTTCGATCATGAACTTTTTAAATATGGCTGTCATTTGGTTTAAATCTTCAGGAGTTTTTAAACCTTTAGCTAATTCAGCTGCCATACTTTTGATTGTAGCTTCATCCATGTGAAGTAACTCTTTTTATTATCCTCAGTAGGATAAATGAAAATTAAGTACTTACACAAAATTTAGAACAGTCCCACAAGTCATTTTGTTGAACTATATCTGTACAACAACTCTACCTCGAATTTTTCCATCTAAAATTTCATTTGAAATATTTAAAGCATCTGTCAACTGAATTTCAGTCGTTACTGTTTCTAATTTTGTCTGATCTAATTCTGTAGCCAAACGTTCCCATGCTTCTTTTCTTAATTCGATTGGTGCCATCACGCTATCAATTCCATATAAGGTAATCCCTCTTAGAATAAATGGAGCAACTGTTGCTGGAAAATCCATTCCGCCTGCCAAACCACACGCAGCAACTGCACCACGATATTTTGTACTAGCACATGCATTGGCTAAAGTATGGCTTCCAACAGTATCAATTACGCCAGCCCAAACTTCTTTGTTTAATGGCTTTCCTGGGGAAGATAATTCAATACGATCAATAATTTCACTCGCACCTAGATAAGTTAAATATTCTGACTCTTGAGGTCGACCAGTTGAAGCTGTAATCTCATAACCAAGATGATTCAAAATAATAATGGCAATACTACCTACTCCACCATTTGCACCTGTCACTAAAATTTTTCCATCACTTGGTTTAATACCATGTTTTTGTAAAGCCATGACACACAACATTGCGGTATAACCTGCTGTACCAATAACCATCGTATCTTTAAAAGAAAAAGCAGAAGGTTTTTGTATGAGCCAATCACCAGAAACAGTGACTTGCTCGGCTAGCCCTCCAAAATACTTTTCACCCACTCCCCAACCATTCAGTAGAACTTCATCTCTTTCTTTCCATGCTGGATGTTTTGATTCAATCACAACACCCGAAAAATCGATGCCTGGGGTCAAAGGAAAACTACGCACCACTGGTGAACGCCCAGTAATGGCTAAAGCATCTTTATAATTGAGTGTTGAATATTTGACTTCGACTCTAACCTCTCCTTCTTGTAAAGGCTTTGATGCAATCTCAGTAATTTGCGATGTGTAACCTGCTTCATCTTTAGTAATTACAATACCTTTGTACATAGAACTTCCTCTCCATTTAATTAGACTGCTTGTCTAGAATTAATTAAAAAATAAATACAGACGTCTGCATTTATTTTTTTAATTAACTTTTTACGTGATTTTGTTGTTTTACAGCTAAAGTAAACAAGCGATAAAATGCATCTAAGGGACTTGTTGATTTGACCAAACGTGCTCTTAGAACTGCACCTTCCCACCCAATCCAAAACTGATAAGCAGCTTCATCGCAATCAGCTAGGCTATATTGTGAATTTGACTGATGTAGGCAATCAGAAACTAATTTCTCCCATACCTTAAAGATACTTTCGATTCGGGCAATGATTTCTTGTGGCAAATACGACACTTCTTGTCCTAAGTTACCTAAAATACAACCTCGTTTAAAATCATATTTTTGCATTTTTTCACCCGCATCTTTTACAAAATTTTGCAGCTTTTCTAGTGGGGAAAGATCAGTTTGACTTAAAAACTTATTCAATCGCTTCACAAAATAAAGTTCATAAGCATCTAAGACTTCTAAAATAAAAGCCTCTTTATTTACAAAATAATGGTAGAAAGACCCTTTAGGAACTTGGACTGATTTCATGAGATCGTCCAAGCTCATAGCATTCATTCCACGTTCGGTCAGTAACTCGATACCTCGGTGGATTAAAACTTCTTTAGTGTCTGCATAGTTACAACCGTGTTTGGTTGGTCGACCACGTGGTCTTTTGGGTGAGGAAGAATAATTCATATAATAAAAATAGACTATGTGACTAGAAATAACAACAATAAGATTATTTGATTGAAAATTTTATCTAAACGTCATCTAGTTCTCTTTTTTCACAGTACTTAGTCATTCATATAAATGCTCTTAAAAATCCTATAAGTTCATGAACTAATTTTTTATAAATTTCTATTATTTTTCTTCAAAATATTGAAATTAATAAATATATTGTAAAAATAATTTATAAACTAGATTTTAGGTAAACATAAGTTAAATGGACCTAAATTCCTTAATGCGATAGAACCGATGAATTAAACAGCCAAAACTGATTGTAACGACAATCAAAAACTGGTTGTAAAAGCATTGAACTAAAAGTGAATTTTCTGTTTATGATCTTTTACAATATTTAGCCATGCTCTAGTTGCAGGACTCATTGCTATAGTCGTATTCCAGGCCATACTTAAAGTCCAATTTAAACCTGGATTTTCCAATACGGCAGTGTTGAATTTTTCCTGATCTAATTGCTGGCAATATATTTGAGGAAGTAATGCGATTCCCATATTTGATTCAACCATTTTTGCAATAAAGTCCCATTGACTGCTTTTACAGACAACTTTAGGTTCAAAACCTACTGTATTTGCTGCTTTAATAATCATACTATTCAAAGTAAAGGTATCAGAAAATAATAGAAAGGATTCTTCTTTTAATTCGATCAAGTTTACAGTTTTCCTATTTCTCCACTGTGAATCTTTTATGGATAGTAAGCACATTGCTGAATCAACAACTGGGATTGACGCAAAAGTCGGTCGAAAATTACCAAGTAAAATACCAACATCAATACGTTTATCTGCAATTGCTTCCTCAATACTATTTGAGCCTACCTCTAAAAAACTAAGCTGTATATCCGGATGTTGCTTATGAAATAAGGCAATAAGTGAACTAAATAAGACAGAACCTAATGGTGGTAAACCTAAAGTCAGTTTACCCTTTTTAAGTAACTTAACTTGCTCAATCGTGTTATATATTTTTTCATGTTCTGACAGTATGTTTAATGCATGCTGATAAATCAGTTCGCCTGTATAAGTCAGTACGACTTCACGTTTTCTTCCTGCTTCACCTTTTTTAAATAGTGCTGTTCCCAACTCTTCTTCTAAGCTTTTAATGATCTTGCTTAAAGTCGGTTGCGTCATAAACAAGCGTACTGCAGCTAAACTAAAACTCTGGCTATTAACAGTTTCAACAAAAATTTTAAGTGATTTTAGATCCATAAATTATTCCAATATAGAATAATATTTATAAAATTATTCATTATTTCACATACGTACAGCATATAAAATTACCTTATCTTCAAAATCAAGCTGTGATATTAATGCCTGTACAAATCGAACATCCGACCCGATTCAAATATATCAGTAAAATCATTTTGCAAATCAGTTTATTACTTGCTTTCTGGTGGATTGGCAGCATACTTCAATCCTTATTTAAACTTCCAGTATCTGGTGCAGTGATCGGGCTTTTTATTGTTTTAACAGGTTTATTGACTGGATTTTTTAAACTTGAATGGATCAAGAGTGGCTCCGATTTTATTTTGGGTGAATTGGTTTTATTCTTTATTCCCTGTTTTGTTGGACTAATTAAATATAAACATCTTTTTTTAACAGAAGGCTGGCAATTAATCTTTGCTGTTATTCTGGGCACCATTTGTGTCATGGTGGTTACAGCATATAGTGTACATCTTGGCTTTCAGTTTGAAAATAAAATCAAGAATAATCGCTCCCAATCTCTGCGTAATATAGATCAGGATGGAAAATAATCATGACTTTAATCGCCATTGTTTGTCTGATTTCAACTTTACTTTTTTATACTGTCGTAAAAAAAATCCATCAAAAATATCCTTATCTCATTTTATCACCAGCGATACTACCCCCTATCCTTCTGATTATTTTAATCTTATCTTTGAATATATCCTATGATACGTATATGCAAGATAACCAATGGATTGTCTGGATGTTAGGCCCTGCAACAGTCGCCTTTGCCATTCCAATTTATGAATACCGTGAAATAATCAAAACACATCTACTTTCTATCAGTATGGGCGTGGTGATAGGGATGCTAGCAGGAATGATCAGTTCATTTTATTTGGCTAAGCTGTTTAATTTTGATCAGTCAACGACCTATAGCTTAATGGCGCGTTCCATTTCTACACCTTTTGCAATGGAGTTGAGCAATCATATAGGTGGCTCTGTCGAACTGGTTATTTTGTTTACCATGATTACTGGTGTTATAGGTATGATCATTGGTGATATTGTGCTAGCCGTCTTACCGTTAAAATCTCATTTTGTCATGGGTGCATCTTTGGGCAACGCAGCACATGGATTTGGAACGACTAAAGCCTATAGTCGTGATAAAGAAGAAGGGGTGATTGCCAGCTTAACAATGGTACTTGCTGGTATTTTTATGGTTTTGGTAGGTCCTTTTCTGGTTCATCTGCTTGTATAGTTTGGTTCTGTCCTATTAAGGAATTTAGCTACATTCAAGATAGTGGTGATTATATGAATGCAAAAATGCGAGCTTATACCTCTCATTTTAGTCTTTAATTCACTTTTTCGCTTCGTCATAAACTATGCTATCAGCTCGTTTTCTAACGGTGTTCAGCAAGATAACTACCTAATCATCTTCGGTGGTGTTTCAATATGCTGAAAAAAACAGGTTGGCTTTTGATAAGATAGTGAGATGCAAATAACACTAGAAATCAAATGTCCAACCTGTCTAAGTGACAGTATAAAGAAAAATAGCCTCAAACTATATGGTAAGCAAAAATATCAATGCAAAAACTGCAAGCGTCACTTTATTGGTGATCATGCTCTTAGTTATCGAGGTTGTCATTCTAGTATAACGTGTAGTGTTCCGATGAAAGAACCCAAATATACCCCTGAAATCAGAGAAAGAGCGGTTCAATTATTGATTGAATTCGAAAAAGATTATACATCGAATTGGGCCACAATCACAGCTATTGCACCTGAGCAATACTGCGCAAAGGTTGCACTCCTGAAACACTTCGTATTTGGTATCACAAATATTTAGATCAACAAAATCCTGTCAAAGTACAATAGATATCTGATCAAGAAAAAATGAAGCAAATGGAACGTGAAATCAAAGAATTAAAGCGTGCCAATGAAATTTTACGTAAAGCAGCCGCTTTTTTCGCCCAGGCGGAGCTCGACCGCCCACACAAATAATGGTGGATTTCATCCATAACAATAAAGATCGATATAGTGTTGATGCAATTTGTAGGATTTTACCGATCGCACCTTCAACCTATTATCGAACACTAGATATCGCGGACAATCCAGAACATCGAGCGAAAAGAGATTTACACGATGTGCATCATGCTGAGCAAATCAAACGAATTTGGAAGGAAAGTTCAGGTCGATATGGTGTACGTAAAGTCTGGCAAAAGTTGAAAACGTGAAGGCTATGTTATTGCACGTTGTATTGTGGTTCGCTTTATGCAGAAGCTAGGTATACAAGGTGTTGGGTGTGGTTAAGAATAAACAAAATCTTGAAAATTTTATTGAAGTTATTCTTTTTAGGATTCGTACGGGCTGTCCATGGAGGGATTTACCTGCTGCCTTTGGAGAACCAAATTCCATATTCAAGAAGCTTTCCCCATAGTCAAAAGACAATCACTTATTAAAAAATATTAAAGTTAATTTGATCTGATGCTGATTCGGAATAGGTGTCTAGTGATGCCCGTAATGTGAGGGCTCTGCAGCACGCTACAGGAATCAAGGATCAAGCAATCTCAAAAAGTATCAGTGGAAACAGTTCTAAAATTCATTTGAGGGGTGATTCTAATGGGAATCCTGTTTAGTTTCTAATAAAGGATGGCACAATACACGATATAAAAGTGGCATAGAACTTAGTTAACAACATAGACCTAAATAAGACAAAAATTCTCTATGCTGATAAAAGGTATGACTCTGAGTCATTGAGAAAACAGATAGAAAATACTGGTAATAAAGCCAATATTTCCAAAAAATCTAATACGCTTTCAAATAATGATCATATGGGTTGTTATTTTTATAAAATCAGGCATTTAATTGAGAATACTTTTGCAAGGCTAAAGCAATTTAAAGTAATCACCACACGCTATGATAAATTGGCTCAAAACTTCTTATCAGCGATCTACCTGGCTTCAACAATCATCTGGCTTAATTGATGACACGCCCTAGTAATTTTAGAAATAAATTTACAGATAAGATTAAAAGTTCTAAAACGATTTTGTTGCACGAAACTACTTTACTCTTAAAGGCTTTTTCCAGGACGCCTACATCTAGAATCCACCGTATAACCAATTGGTCCTCGTATAACTAAACTTTAATCAAGCGAGGAAATATATCAATCTGGTTTGACCCTAAGACCCAATGGTATGCACAACCACAAGACAAGCACGAACGAAATCAAACTTATTCCGATAAAGCCATTAAATGCTATTTAATGATCAAATCCTTTTTCAATCTTTTTTTATTCATGGCCACAGGCTTTGTTCGAAGTCTAATTAAACTCTGTAGCTTGAATTGGAGAGTACTAGATTACTGTGTCCTCTGTAGATGACAAAAGCATATTGATATTGCGATAAGCTATTAAAAAATTCGTGATAGGTTACTGATAAGTTACACCTATTCATCGACTCTACGGGCTCAAGATCTTTAGGTGAAGGTGAATGGAAGCGTAAGAAACATCACCCAGAATACCGTCGAATGAGATAAACTTATTGTATAGATGTTGAAACTATGCAAATTGGAGCCGTTCACCTTACGACAAATAATATCAGTGATTCACAATTATTCAGGAGTTTGCTGGATCAAATTCAGTCAGATGAGCGAATAGATTCTGTCTATACCGATGGGGCGTAAGACATAAAATGCTGCAGAGAAGTGATTTCAGACCGATGAGCACATACTGTCATTACTCCAGAAAAAAAAATGCAAAATTCTAAAAAGATCAAACAACAGAATCTTTAGAGAAAAACGAATTATTAAAAACAGTCAAATGTCTAGGTAGAGCTGTTTGGGAAAAAAGCCAGGTTATCACCGATGCAGTTTGATTAAAACCAAGACGCATTGCATTAAATTATTAGGAGAGGAGTTGACGGAAAAACCTTTTTAAAGTCAGGTATGAGATTCATCTACGGGTAGCAGTTTTGGATAGATTTACGAAATTAGGCAAACTTTATACCTAATTTGCCTAACTTAGGAAGGATCTATCTCTAAAGCCTATATGCAATAGAGCCGTTTTTCTTCTATAGTCCTTACCACTTGTATTTTTTAAGAATATATACCTCCAAAAGTGTAGCAAGTTGCTACACTTTTTTCTAAATAAGGTCTTTACCAAAAATATCATTCAGTCTTTCACGAATACTTTGAACGAATTCCGGATTATTTTTAAGTTTATGCTTCATGTTTCGTTTAAAGTCATTCAGCCCTATACCAATTTCAGCAAAATCCATTTGGAATAAAGTATCATTAATGACAATATTTGCTTGAGAGTCAGTGAGACACCCTACTTTTTTAAACCACTTCTTGAACTGCTGATAATTTTCATCATTATTAAAAATATACCAGGAACGTACATTCATATCGAATTTAGCACCTAACTCTTTTACGAATACATTGTCTTCAAATGGAACATCAAGATAGATTTTTTCAATTACTGCCATTTCATCCGGTGCTTTATCAGCGATCCGATGATGCAGTTTAAAAATCACACCTACAATTGGACGGCCTTTCTTAACAGTTTCATACTCTAATTGTAGATCTGTATTTTCATTAATTTCTGCCACTATTTTGTCTAATACATAGCGCCTGAAATCTACCCAACGATCATATTTTGTTTCATTAATATCAATCAGTGCTTTCAAGTTTTCTAAAAGTAATGGCACTTCATAACTCTTCTGGTTGGCATACTTGAATTCGTTTTTAATGAAATAAGTATAAAGACTCATACTAGCAACAGAATCTAGGGCAAAAAGATGTTTTAGCTGATAGGTAGTAAAATTACCCCCAGCCAGTTGAGTGAAATACGGCAACACTTCACTAGTAAAACGAATCTGAATCGCATTTTTAGAGTCATCTTCCCATCTTAACTCACGGATAATGGGAACGACAGAATGTACTTTTTTAGTCTTTCTCTTACCATTATCAGCAGGCTCCTCAATAATAAAATGAGCTACCCGGGATGAAAGCTCTTTATAGATCCGATCTATTGCAACATTAATTGAGTTACGTTTATTTAATCCTAGTAAATCTGCCAAATCATCCTTATACAAATAAATATAAGTTTGTTCGGTAATTTCACCATCTACCCTATTTTTCTCACTATAATTCGCAACCGCCATTGCATATAGAAGTGCCTTATATTCATTGGATGACAACTCGATTGGGCGAATTAAGCGGTTACTGGTACTGACAACGCCATTATGGCGAATGTTGCCTATACAGTAGGGAATATAATTCGTTTCTTCTTGCAATGGTTCAGATTCTGTCATAACCGTGATATTTATAATTTGACTTAGTTTTTATATACAAAAGTGGAAAAACTTTCAAGACTTTCACCACAAGATTCTAAAAGTGGAAGGTCCGTCATCAAAAAAAAGCGTTATTATCCAGTTTTTTGCCTTTAAAGTGGAATTTAATACAGTATTTCCACCCTACAATGACAAACCTTCCACCTTTAGCCCCCGAAATTACAGTTTAGAATGACTATTTTTACTTTTTTCACCCACATTCAGATAGGTTAAGTTAAATAGAAACCCTGATGTGACAAGGCTTCCACCTTTCAGTTAGATTTGGAAGGTATAACTGCACATATAATCATCAGGAAATATCCAATAAAAACAGATTATCCACAGGTCAAAAATACACAGTGACAACCTTTCCACCTTTAAAGCTTATTTACGGGACTTTATTAACAACCTAAATTATTGTTTTTTTAATATATTTTTTAAAAAAATAGCAGTTTAAAAAATAGCAGTGACAAACCTTCCACCCTAGTGACAGACCTTCCACTTTACAGTGACAGACCTTCCACTTTACGATGACAAACCTTCCACCTTAGAGTGACAGACCTTCCACCTTACGGTGACAAACCTTCCACTTTACGGTGACAAACCTTCCACTTTTAAAGAAATAAGTATTTGTTTTATATAATAAAAATATGCTCTTAATTATTAATTAGCTAAATAACTAATTATTCTAATTATTAATTAAGCTAGCCTAGTTAAAGATTTATTTTTTAAGCTGTTTTACATCTGAACAAATAGGATTTATAAATTTAAAAACTATAGTAAGATGAGTGAAAGTTATTTATATTACTAGACATTCAAATACGGAAGCATCTGACACGCATGTCTGCAAAAATTATTACTGTTGCTAACCATAAAGGCGGATGTGGCAAAACAACGACTGTTGTGCACCTCGCCTCAGAACTTGCCAATCTGGGCAATAAAGTTTTAGTCATTGATTTAGATCCTCAAGCAAACGCAAGTTTACATATTGGGATCCAACATCCAAGCGAAATTGTTGTGACTACAGCAGAATTACTGGTGGGCGATATTTCGTTGTTGGCAGATGCATTACAAGAAGAAACGAACTTTGAAAAAGTGTCATTAATTTATGGTTCCTTGAATTTAGGAAAAACAGAAGACCAACTAAAAGAAGAAGCTCCCCGTCCTTCTGAAGAGTTAAATATCAAGCTAGAACTGTTAAAAGATCTTTATGACTTCATATTGATTGATTGTCCACCTAGTCTTAAATTATTAACCAGCAATGCGCTGGCATCTTCAACCCATGTTATTATCCCTATCGAATCCGGATCACAATATGGACTGTATGGGGTAACAGATCTTTTAAACCACCTTGAAAAGATCAAACGTATTAATCCAGATTTAGAGCTTTTAGGCGCTTTACTGATTAAGCATGATGAACGTCAGAATGTTTGTAAACTGATTCGGGATGAAGCCTTGAAACAGGTGGGAAAAATTTTAGAAACCACCATTCCTCAAAGTACTAAAGTCAATCAAGCAGCGATTCTGCAACAATCACTTTTGAAAGTAGAAAAAAATTCAAAAGTACGTAAGGCTTTTGAAAGCCTTGCCAATGAAATTGTAGCGAAAGTTTAAACCTGAGAGCATTATGGCAAGCACCAAGGAGCTTTTAGCTCAGAAACTGAAACAGAATACAGAAAAACACCAGCAAGCACAGAAAGACAATATTAAAGAACTAAAAGAGTTTAGACGTAATGTCCCTATTGAGGATATCAGCCGCAGTCCAAACCAGCCGCGTAAAGTCTTTGAAGAGTCACAGTTAAAGGAACTGGCGGATTCTATTAATGAAATCGGCCTCTTGCAGCCCATTACAGTGCGTAAACTGGATAATCTGAAATATGAACTGATTGCAGGCGAGCGACGCTTACGGGCGCATCAGTTACTCGGTAAGTCTGTGATTGAAGCCATTATCATTGATGCAAATAATGTAGAAGCATCTTTGTTAACCTTGGCAGAAAATTTAAAGCGTCAGGATCTAACAGATTATGAAATTTTTATTGGCCTGAATTCTCTCGATGAGAAATTAAAGAAAAACAAGCAACGTTTAGCCAATTCACTGGGTTTAAATCGCGAAGATATGTACAAGTATTTAGCGTACGAAAAGCTGCCTCAAGCAATTTTAAATGACCTTGATGTGGAACCAGGCCTGCTAGGTCGTACTGCTGCAACTGCATTCAAAAAATTTCTATCGGATCATCTGGAACAACTTTCTGAGGCCGAAACGGCTTTACTCGGGGCTTGGGAAAAAGTAAAAGACAAAAAACTTGAACAAAGCAAAGTTACTGCCTATGCTGAAAAATTATTGAGTCAGGATCCAGAAAAACTGACCAAAACATCTGTGGTTAGAAAAATTGAATATGCAGGTAAGATTGCGGGGAATATCAAACTCAATCAAAAACAGCTTAAGGTTTCTCTGAATATCTCGGAAATTGACGAAGCTAGTCTCTTACAACTAGAAGATTTTTTAAAACAGCTTATTCAGAAAAGTGAAAAAGTGTAGCAAGTTGCTACACTTTTTTATCACCCTTAAACTAATTACATCCTCATGCATTATTGAGATTTATTTTCTTCAGTACACTCATTTGTATTTGATCTTTGAGAGACTATTGCTGCGGCCAGATATTAAATTCTGATGTTCTTCTAGCCGACCAATTTTAATTTTATAGTTATCCGGAAATGTTTTTACATCCTACATATTCATTCCCTATTTTCACGTTCTTATATGAGAATGATCAATCAATATCAGGTTTTTGATGGATAAATTTATATGCTGGTCGAACACAAATAATTTAAATTCGCTTGATGGCGGTCTTTAAATTTAAGTTATTAATGTCAGCTGGAGGACCAGCTAAGCCAAGAACCATGTTAGATAACAGACTACCCGGAAAAAGCTTACAGGATCGAGTCGTAGTAAATTTGGTAAGAAAGATGGCTTGAATCCACTTTAAATTCGGCTAGAGATTTAATGAGAATAAAATAGCAACTAATAATATATAGTTGTTGAAGTTCAGGTTTTAGTTCATTTAGCTGGTAAGTTCGAATGAATTAAATAATTTCTCTTTGATTAAAGTTCAATCCTTATATTCATTTGGTGGTGTCTTAAAAAGTATGCTGAAAAAAACAGGTTGGCTTTTGATAAGATAGTGAGATGCAAATAACACTAGAAATCAAATGTCCAACCTGTCTAAGTGACAGTATAAAGAAAAATGGCCTCAAACTATATGGTAAGCAAAAATATCAATGCAAAAACTGCAAGCGTCACTTTATTGGTGATCATGCTCTTAGTTATCGAGGTTGTCATTCTGGTATAACAAATAAAATACTACACCTGATGGTTAGAGGTAATGGTTTAAGGCATATTGCAGGCATTGAGTAAATCCACTTATCAAATTCCTCTTGAGCAAAAATATTATGAATGTCTGGAAGTTGATGAGTTTTGGACTTTTGTAGGGAATAAAAGAATAAATAATTACTTATTTACGCTTACCATAGAGAAACAGGAGAGATTGTGACTTATTTTTGGGATAAAAAGATCTAGCTACAGTCCAACGACTGAAGGAAAAGTGGAAGCAGTTAGGTATTCATTATACCCGAATTTCAAGTGATCAATGGGATAGTTTTATCACTGCATTTAAAGATTGTGAGTAAAGTATTGGTAAGTTTTTTCACTGTAGGTATTGAAGGAAATAATTGCAAAATAAGGCATCAGATTAGATGTTGCTTTAGGAGAAGTTGTAATTTTTCAAAAAAGCTTGAAAACCACTTTAAAGCTTTCGACTTAACCTTATTTTATATCAATAATGGCTTCATTTAATCTCAGCATACTTTTTGGAACACTACCTATTTATTTAAATCAATAGACCTCTTGCGTTAGTCAAAATTTAATCAGTGATAAACGTTGATTTTTAAATAAATATCAAAGTCTAAAATAGTCAAAATAATACTTTCGCAAGAGGTCTAATATAGGAATTAAAAAGTGTAGCAACTTGCTACACTTTTTAGTAGCGAACAAATCGCAGTAAATGAAATGCTGGCTTATATAGCCAAGTTCTAAAATATTAACTACAATGCAAACTATGGGATATTCAAAAGATTTTAAAGACAAAGTCATTGAAATTATGACTAGAGATAAAATGTCTGTGCGAAAAACAGCACAGCATTTCAGTGTTTCTACACGTACGATCCAACTGTGGCAAAAGTCCACAGAGCGAAAACCTATTCCTGGGCGTCCAGCTAAAATTATTGAAGCACAAATATTGGCAGATATTGAAAAATATCCTGATGATTATCAGTATGAACGAGCTGAACGTTTGGGAGTGAGTACTCATACTGTATTTAATGCATTACATAAAGCAGGAATATCACGTAAAAAAGACGTTAACTCCTCCAAAATCAGATGCTCGTTAACGAGAACAATTTAAAAATTTAATTGAAGATTTAGAACCTGAACTTCCCTTAACTTAATATTGATGAAAGTGGGTTTCAGAGTAATGATACCCGCTCCCACAGCTATAGTCATAAAGGTGCACGAGCAGAAGGTACATTTAATTGGCAAATTAAGAACCGTTGTAATGCCATTGGAGCCTTGATTAAAAATAAGTTACTGACTGTGAGTTTATTCAACTGCTCTATCACGACAGAAGTATTTGAGGGTTGGATTGAGCATGATCTATTGCCGAAATTAAAAGAGAAAAGTGTTCTCATCATGGATAATGCGACGTTCCATAAAGGTAAAAGTCTTAAAAAATTAATCCAAGAAGCAGGCCATTACCTTGTATGGTTACCCAAATATAGCCCTGACTTAAATCTGATAGAAAAAATGTAGGCTCAAATAAAATCAGTTAGGAAAAGACTTAGAATTAAGGATATAGATTTATTATTCAAAGAACATTACAGTAACTTATTTGGAATTTAGCTATAGCTATAGTGTATAGAGGCCTAAAAAATTAATTAATTTATGTCTATGAAAAAATAAAAATAAATTTTCATATATCAAAGATGTATGGTTATTTTTTATAATAAATAGCCTAAGCAATTATTAGTAAATAGATGTTTTTTGGATACGGTATAATTAGCTAAAAATCCAGACATCAGTGGTAAATTAAAATAAATCTTAAAGGATGCCAGCCTTAAACTACAGCTTTAATTTTTGTCTACATACAGCAGTCCAAGACGTTACCCAGTGTCACGTTACGGAACCGCACTCAGTGCGCTTGCCGGATTCAACAGTCTGGAGATCTTAGTATATTGCCCTATAAAGCTCATTTTATTAAAGATAATCTTTAAGAGTCAAAGGCATTCAAATGTATAGATAGGGACTGTGTCAGGAAATGTGCTAGTAGAGGTGGGCAATAATGTCTAGAATCAAGGTACGTGATTTTCTCAGTCGATTATTACGAATAGCCGCCGATTTTGTAGATGCCTTTTAATTAGATTAGACTGTCACCACTCTCCTAGACAAATTTAGTCTATTCTTTTTGCATAAATGAGAACATTATGAGTGGACAACGATATTCTCTCAGAATCACGTATCAATCATGCTGCTAAACATTCTCATTAAAACAAGGGAATGCATCTTTTACTGATCTGTACCTTGTTTTCAATTTTCCTCTGTTCTTTAATTTAGTACTATCTTTATCACTTATGAGCACTCACTGGATTCACTGAATGAAGTATATGGAAATCAGAGATTTGATTGAGGCTGAATTAAAAAATTACAGTTCTAATCAAATGATTCCATCCGAACGGTACTTGGCATTAAAGTTTGACTGTTCAAGGGAAACAGTGCGTAAGGCCTATGAACAGCTTCGTGCCGAAGATAAAATTTTCAAACGGCAAAATCTCGGCTGGTTTGTGAGTAATAAAAAAATTCAATACTATCCAAACTCAATTGAAAATTTTCGTTCTTATATGAAGGCACAGGGTTTTAATGCCAAAACTGAACTGATCTCGACCAGACAGCTGGAGCGATTTGATCACAGTGATCTTTTTAGTGAAGAAAATCGTAAATTGGGCTTTATTGAAATTATCCGTTTACGTTATGCTGATGATGTACCAGTACTTCTAGAATATAATTATTTACCTGTTGCGCTGTTTCCAGATGTGCTGAATTATAATGTGATTACTTCGGTCCAAGACGTCATTAAAAATCACTTTCATTATAATTACACGAGTAGTCAGTTAAAAATTAAAAATACCGGTGTGTCTCATTTTGAGAGCCAGCACTTAGGTATTCCTTTAAGTCAAACCGCCACTTATATTGAACGTATTTCAAAATCAGATGATCTAGTGATTGAATATGACATCGAAATCTGGTCACAGGACAAAATTGAAATGACTTTAGATATTCAAGCATAAGCTTATATTTATATCCTGCCCATTCAAATCCTAAGAAGTTAAATGGTTTTAGGATTTTTTTTATTTTCTTAGATTAGACCTCCTTCATAAATCATTCTTACTCAGTTGCAAATTATAAATTCCAGCAACTAGATTGAATCTCAAAAGAGGGGGGCTTTTAGCTCTATTGCGATAACGTTCTGAAAGCATTTTGAAAGTTTTTAGACTGCCAAATACATACTTAATTTCTATTCTTCTTTATTGATTTCCTGATTATAGATTTTTAGTTCAGGATCCAGTTTACAGCGGCTTTTGGCCTCTAATGGCAACAGGGTATTGGGATACAAAGTATAAATCCTTTGATAACCTCTATCTGTAAGAACAAAGGCTCCTGAAGGGATCTGGTTTAAATTGTGTTTGAACAATTCTAAATCAAGCGTAATTCTCAGCATGACTTTCATATCAGGATGCCAATATCAGTAAATGCCAAGAAACTTAATCCAATATTAGGGGGTATTGGGAAGTGCATTTGATTGAAGTTGAGCAGGAAGGGAAAATTAGACGTTATATCACTTCATTAATGGATCCAAGTTATAGAACCTTGGGTTTATGTAAGAATACTTATCAGATGAGCTTTTTTGTAGTATTGATCGGCCAAATACGGACCGATTTTCTTGAAAATCTTTTATAGGGAATAAAATTTAATGGCAAATTATAAAAAGAGCATAGTAATAGTCAACTACAATAGAATCCAAGAAGACATAAACAATATGAAACTAGGTACGATGAAATGGCTCGGCAATAATATTGAGTTAAATGATATGCAGGGTGTTCATACTTTCTTATTAAGTTTAGAAGAAGAAGGTGGTGTTGATATGATCGCAGTAGGTCATGAGTCTTATACAGGACATCGCTGATACATAAGGTTAAGTTTGAAAAGAATTAGCACCTCCTCTGAGAGATTTTTCTTTACCAGCCCCATCTTTGAAACATCAAGTAATTTTTTGTAACTTTATTGTTATTTATCGTTTACTTTGTTTATCATAGAGAACATGAAAGGTGGAGAATTGAAGATGCTCACTAAGGTCGAAGCCATTGTCATTTCACTAATGGTAATTGCATTAATACTCATTATTTATGAGATGGGACAAGGACTTAATTGGACTTTATAAAGGTTTTCTCAGCTTAAAAAAGTCCTCAATTGATGGCATTAATTTATTTATCAGAAGTTTAAGAATTTTAATCTTACACTTAGCTGACTAAAGATGAATAATATCTATATTGGTGATATTTTTTACCTAGTTTACGGTAGTCATCCAATGATGGTTGAACCGTACCGGGTTTGTCGGAGATTTTTTTTATTTAAGTTAGGCCACCTGACCTAACGGGTTAATCTTATCATAGTACATTGCTTCAAACTCAAAAGGCGATACATAACCCAGTGCACTGTGTACATGCTTTTTATTAAACCAATCTACCCAATTTAATGTCGCAAGTTGTACATCTGCTAAACCTTGCCAATCTGCTTTTAAATATTCAATCATCTCTGTTTTGTATAAGCCATTCACCGTTTCAGCCAAAGCATTATCGTATGAGTCCCCGTTGTACCGATTGATGCTCGTAAATTTGCAGCTTCTAAACGATTGGTATAGCGAATAGAAAGATATTGAACACCTCTATCGGAATGATGAATCACATTCTTTGGCATGCCTCGATCGTGCAATGCTTGCTCAAGTGCATCGAGCACCATATCTGTATTCATCCGTGTAGATACTTTCCATCCAACAATTGCTCGTGAGAAGACATCAATAATAAAGGCGGTATAGACCCAGCCTGAATTTGTTTGAATATAGGTAAAGTCAGCAACCCACAAGTGATTAGGCTGATCAGCTCTAAAATTCCGTTTCACCAAGTCAGGTGCTCGTTTTTGGTCATCTCGGCTACGGGTGGTTTGTTTATTCTTACCACGCCAAACACCTTGTATACCTAGCTTCTGCATCAATCGAGCAACTGTACAACGTGCGACAACATAACCTTCACGTTTCAATTGTTGCCAGACCTTACGCACACCATATCGACCTGAACTTTCTTTCCAAATTCGTTTAATTTGTTCAGCATGATGCTCATCATGTAGATCTCGTTTTGCTCGATGTTCCCTTGCAAAGCGATGCTTTTCATCAACGATCTAGGGTTCGATAATAGATAGAGGCTACGATCGGTAAAATCCTACAAATCGCATCAACACCATATCGATCTTTATTGTTATGGATGAAATCCACCATTATTTGTGTGGGCGGTCGAGCTCCGCCTGGGCGAAAAAAGCGGCTGCTTTACGTAGAATTTCATTGGCACGCTTTAATTCTTTAATTTCACGTTCCATTTGCTTCATTTTTTCTTGATCAGATATCTGTTGTACTTTAATAGGATTTTGCTGATCTAAATGCTTTTGATGCCAGGCACGAAGTGTTTCAGGAGTACAACCAATCTTAGGCGCAATTGCTGTGATTGCAGCCCAATTCGATGGATAATCTTTTTCAGATTCAATCAATAATTGAACCGCTCTTTCTCTGATTTCAGGGGTATATTTTAATTTTGTCATCGAACCTTGCGAAGCAGTGCTTCTCATTCAGAATATTGACTCTCCGACAAACCCGGTACGGTTCAAACTCTTGATAAAAATTTTACAGCAAGCTTACATGTTTGGTAACAAGCTGTCTCGATTACCTGAATTTTCTAATTTAGCTGTAGGAGGTGAAATTTATGAATCTCTCGCTGTCAAAATCAAAGAAATGCTCAGAGATCCAATACAACAAAAGCAATTTTTACCAAATCTAAGAAACTTAGGCTTCAAACCTTGAGTGTATTGGAGAATACACTTATTGTATTCTCCAATACGTATCGTAAATACACAGTAATACACCATGAAAACAAGTACAAAATACAGTGTTAGTGATGCAGCCACACTGTATAAAAAATCTCGTGCTATACTTTATAAAGATATAAAAAATGGGGTATTAAGTCGTGATCATGATGGCTCTATCGACTTCTCTGAGTTACTCCGCGTTTATGGTGAACCTTTTAGTGGAAAACACTCAAAACACACTGATACGTCTCCAACACAAACTATAAATACACCTGAATACACCGACAATACAGTTATTGAACTAAAGAATCAGATCGATTTTCTAAAGAAACAGTTAGAAAAAGCAGAAGATCGCGAAGCTAAAGCAAATTCTCGTATTGATACATTACTTACCCTAATTAAAATGAAGCCAACTCAGGTTCATTCCACACCAACTTCAGATCAAAAAGAAAATAAGCGCATTCTGGTGCCTAAACACATTGAACCAGAGCCTGAGAAAAGAGGCTTTTGGAGCCGTTTTTTTAGACCCTATGATTAACCACGATTGTTTAACCCATATGAATAAAGTCTTGAAACTTTGATTAAATAATAAGCGTGGAACGTGAAAAATCATAAAAAAAAGCCCACCTTGGGGAGGTTGGGCAAAAAAGGAACTACAGCTTTGATTTGTAAGCGGAATTATAACGCATTTCGTATAAGGTGTATTATGTTAATTTTAGAGAAACTTAAACCAAATCGATAAAATGATGAGAAAAAAATCAGCCTATTTCTATTATCTGGATGTTATAGCACCACTATATTATTTTTATCTCGTCCCCCTTGTAATCGCATTGGTCATAGTCAGTTTTGATTTCTCATTTCATGGTTTATTCCCACACACAATTGCCGCTTCAATTTCAAGCCAACATAAATTTTTAAATGACTATTTTGCAATATGTAGTTTTTTCATGATTGGGCTTATTTTTATTAATTACTTAAGATACCCACTGCCTGCTACACAGATAAGACAAATACGTCAGCATTATGCAACATTGAATAAGAATCAGCAGTCTCTCAATGGCTGGCTTGGCATTGTATTTTTCTGTTTTACTTTAGGACTGATCAGCCTAAGTTGGTTTTTAGTTAATGATGAGCCTCTTCCACCATATAAAGAATGGCGTAGGGGCGATACATGGATCTACTTAACTACTTTCGCACATCCATACATTTCTACTTTTGCCGTTAGTCTTCATTATTTAATTATCGTGATAATCACATTAGTGTTTATAAGTATACTGAATAACATAAGATATAGATCGAAATAAAATATTCACCGCTATTTAACATAATGGCGATTATACGAAATTTTTAAATTTCCTTAATTATCATAAGGATAATCTCATTTTTTAAATTTTGTATAACGTGCAGTATGTTAATTTTAGGGAATCTAAACGTTTCTTATTTATTTAAATTTTAGAAAAATGTAGGCTATTTATGTCATTTGACTTCGTAAAAATCTTTAAAGAAATTGATCTTCATAAAAATGATCTAGATATTGATAATTTCATGACAACGATCATCAATCATTGTCATGAAATGCAGCCAAACAAAAGTTGGGACCTATTCAAAGAATTAGATTACACAACAGAAGTTAAAAGTTTAGCAGCCCACGTAATTGACTCTTTAGAAAAAGAGGCTTCTCCCTTTATTGAGCAAGGGTTTTGGTTTGGTCTTTCTGATAATGGATATCTATATTTTGCAGTATCAGATCAATACATTGCAGAAGAAGATAACTTAGATTGGATGTCTGAAGCTAGAACATACTATCCTGAGCAAGGCGCTTTTAGCTCTGAAATTTTACGATCTATTGAAGATTTAGCATATGAAACAGAGCTGGATAATTATGCTGAATATCCTTTGTTCTTAGCTTATGCACTTAAACTGGCACAAGCGTCAATGAATCATTATAAAACCGCTTACCCACAAAGAAAGGTTGGGTACTCTATTGGATATGATTCAGGAGATTTTATTACTGGAGGATGGATCTAATCCTCCCATTTAACATAATAGAGCTTACACGAAATGAGAGTGTTAGAAACCATTTAAAGTGTCTATATTCTCACCAATAAAAATGTCTAGTTTATGATGGTTTTTACCATCATGGACTGGATATAAATTAGAGATGTTGATCACTATATCTGACAAGGAAATTCAACGTCTTGCAGTTCTGCAAGACGTTCGAGATCATCGTATTACCCAGGTCCGTGCTGCTGAAATCCTGAATCTTTCCACTCGTCAAATTACCCGGTTATTGCAGAAACTCAATCAAGACGGTGTTTCAGGTCTGGCACATGCCAGTCGTGGTCAACCTGGCCATCATCGCCATGATGAGTTATTAAAATCAAAATGGCTTTCCATTATTTCTGAACATCTGCTGGCTTTTGGACCTACCTTGGCGCATGAGAAGCTCAGCAGCATATTTGACCTGAATATCCCGGTAGAAACGGTTCGGCGCTGGATGATGGCCAATGACCTCTGGATTCCGCGATCCAAGCGCCTTAAACGTCCATATCAGCCACGTTATAACCGGGATTGCTTCGGTGAGCTGATCCAGATTGATGGCTCATATCATGACTGGTTCGAAGGACGCGCTGCTAAGTGCTGTTTATTGGTGTATATCGATGATGCCACTGGAAAGCTGTTGCATCTACGCTTCTGTGAGGCGGAAACCACCTTCGACTATATGCTTTCAACCCGAGCCTACATTGAACAATACGGCAAACCTCTGGCCTTTTATAGCGACAAACATTCGGTATTCAGAGTTAATCAGAAATCCAGGAAAGACAGCCAGATCACGCAATTTGGGCGGATTCTGAACGAGTTAAATATTGATATTATCTTTGCCAACTCACCACAGGCTAAAGGTCGCGTAGAACGCGCGAATAGAACCCTTCAAGACCGTTTGATCAAGGAGATGCGTCTGGAAGGCATCAGTTCAATTGCCGAAGCCAATGCATGGCTACCCTGCTTCATTGAGCACTTCAATCAGAAGTTTGCCAAGTGTGCGAGAAACTCGAAGAATTTACATCGATCTTTAACGGAATCTGATGCTGAGCTGGAGGATATATTCACTTGGCAGGAACCGCGTAAGGTCACGAAGAACCTAACCATCACCTATGACAAGTGTATTTATCTGCTTGAACCGACAGAGCTGAATCATAAGCTTGTTGGGCAATACATTTCATTTCTGGAGTACCCGGATGGCACTGTGGCCCTCATGCATGAAGGACGGAAGATCAACTATAGCGTCTTCAATAAACTGGCTGGACTACAGCAGAATGAAGTGGTTGAGAATAAAAGATTAGGCTCAGTTCTGGCGCATATCCAGCAACAACATGAAGAGTTGGAGAAACAGAATAAACGTTCCCGTCTCAAGAAAAGTATGCCGAGTCGTAAAGCTCAGAAAGCTGTTATTGAACAAAGAAAGTTAAATCCTGTGCTTGACTCTTGTGGTTAAAAACAGGACATTTCAAATGGTTTATCACATAGACATTTTAATTGGTGAATAACAGGTGCATTTCATATAACAACCATTATGTTAAATGGATAGTGAATTAGTGGAAAATTCACTCTTTCCTTTAAGAAAAACTTACAGACCCTTTTTTAATTTGTATTCTGGACTGCCATCTCTTTACTAAATAAATTTATACATTGAATAAGATAGAGCTAAAAGAACAGAGGACATCCACAGAATAAAGAAATATTCTCTAAATTTATGAAAAAATAAAATATGTATAAAAAATGCTAAAGTTATGACTAGGAAAATCCAAGTCATTATTCCCACTGAAAAACCGTTATCCAGACAGTTCAGATATAAAGACAGTGCCAGAAAAATCACTGAGTATATTTTTAACAAAGGTTGAGAGTAATGAAAGCTTAAAAAAGGATACCCAAGTTTTTTCATTCCACTTTGAGTGGTCATACACAGCTGCATCATTGCAACAATTGCCCACAATATTGCAGCCAGGCTCATTTGGCCACCTCACGAAGCTTTATTTTCTTGAAATAAAAACAGGCAAATATATATCCCATGGCGATGAGCATCAATACAAGATCAACTCCTGCTACAGACCATTGCTGATGCCGCAAGGTATTAAAGAAGAATGTTTGAGGAGCCAAGACGATCGGGCTGAATACTGTCATCCATAAAATAACAGCAGTGAAGATAAAGGCCAAAACTATGGCTTTTTGCATTTTAACCAGCATCGCAATGAATACAATACCCACCCAGCTGATAAAAAATATGCCTAACTCATACTGAATCCGCTGTTCAAGACTGGCCGTTAAAATCCGGTTAGCCAAAAAATACATGGCTGTCGCAAATGGCAAGCCCAGAAAAGTGAAATAGTTAAGGTAAGCAACCACATTATAACTTAAGGTATGTTGTTGTTTAATACGTTTCTTTTGCCACAATAAAGCCCCTGCGACCAGCATGATGCAACCGACGAGACCTAAACTCGCTAGTATCCCCCTCATCCATTGACTGGCGTAATATCCTAAATGAATACCATAAGTTGCTGAGCTTATTTGAGCGACAGGATGCAGATTTCTTTCGGAATTCAGATTCTGTCCGGTATTTGCTGCAAAAATAAATTGCGGATTATTGAAAGTAATTAATTTGTTATATCCATAATTAAAAGTAATTAACGCTTCTGCAGTATTTGGGTTTTTGACTTCAATTTTTTCCAGAACAGCCCCATTACTCCCCTGCTGAGGTAATTGACGAGAAAATACGGAGAATTCTTTTAATTGAATACCTGAATCTTCTGCCGGTTTTGGAACATTGCTATATTGTATTTCACTATAAAACTTTTTTATTCCATTCTGGCCATATTGTTGATTAATACCCATAGGCATGAGCAGATAGAAGAAAATCATGACACCGGTAAAGGCCATAATCAGATAAAAAGGCAGGGTCACTACACCGGTAATATGATGTAAATCCAATAAGGTACGCTGTCCCTTGAAACTCCGGAATACAAAAAAATCTTTAATTATTTTTTTATGGGTAAATATCCCGGTGATTAATGCGATGAGAAATAGAACCCCTACAATCACCACAAGCGTTCTACCCACGACATCAGGCAAAGGATAAAGACTGTAATGTAATTTAAAAAAGAAGTCGCCCCCCAGACTTTCCCGACCCTCTGTTAAAATTAAGCCTGTATTCGGGTCTTGAAGTTTATGGTACTTACTGGCTTGGTCTTGCCATTCCAAAGTGTTAAAAGGCATTCGGGAAGTGGCAAGATTCACTCGCCATCTTTTTGCATCGGGCGCATGGGTATTTAAATAATCATAGGCAACCTGGGCCGACTCAAGGGAACTGGGAGGTGCTTTTAGATATAAAAAATTTTCTGGTTTAGACCAGAGATTGATTTCAGTTCTGAAATAGGCAATAGACCCGGTAAAAAAAATCAGGAAAACTGACCACAATACAACGATACCGAACCAGCTGTGTAAAGTTGCCTGTACCTGGCGAAATTGCATTTAATGTTCTCCCAGTTTCCTTATGATCCAATAGCCCAGCAGTAAAATATAACTAAGATAATTGATTCTCTTTTGCCATAATTTAGAGGGATTACAAGGAACTAAAACAATATAAAAAATGAGAAAAATAAAACTTAGAAGAGCGGATAAATAGATATTTTCAGCTTTTGCAAAGGGCAAATAATCCGGTAAAACCCAAGAGATCCATAGGCTATAGCCATAAGCGGCCAAGCAGATATAAAAAATTTCTTGAATAGATAACCATTCCGGTTTCTGTTTATCCATTGACCTTATCTTTCATCACATATCAGGAAATGAGGAAGTATCTGTACGGCGACAGATACTTCTTGGGTGAGTATTAATAATTAATGGTATAGCTCAGGCCAAAAGTACGACCCTCAGCAGGGATGGCCAACAGGGAGTTGCCATTGGTTACGGCTGCTTGCTGTGCAAATACATTTTTATACTGCTTGTCCCAGACATTATAGACACCAAAATCGACACGGCCTTTCGCTACAGGGAAACGGGCCAAGACATCCATAGTGGTATAGCCTTTAATCTCTGCTGCACTATTACCATCAGTTAAACCCGCGGCTTTTAATGCCTGGTCATCTTTGTAGGCTTCGTCTGTGCCTTTAATGGCTTGCATTTGCGCACGCACACCATAGCCTTCATCATTATTCCATTCAGCAAACAGAGTGCCTTTCACCGGGGAAACAGCAAAGGCATTCAGTTCATGCCAGTGATCTGCGGCATCTTTATACTGTCCCCGCGTATAACCCAAGGTACCACCGACCTTATAGTTTTCCATAAATGGGTAGCTTACAGTCGCTTCTGCTCCATAAATGCGTTGATCGGTATCTACCACATTTACTGAACGGTCAGCGTTGAACTGTACAACTTTATCGGAAGTGTTATAGAAACCCGTTAGACCCAAGTTGAGGCCGTCGTCCTGATTTAAGCGCCAACCCAATTCATAGCTATTGACCGTGATCGGTGCAATACCTGACGTCGTTAAGGTATAGGCGGCTACATCACGCAGCACCCGTTGTACATCGGGATAACTATAACCTTGTGAGAAGTTGGCATAAACTTGCTGCGAGTCTGTTAACTCATAGACTGCACCTAAATTGAACAGGAACTTGTCAGCATCGGTAGAGTCAGCCGCCATTAAAGTAATCGGATTGCGTGCAGTTAAATAACTGTCAGTGTCTGCCTGAACGTACTGATAGCGCACACCAGCCTGAACATTTAGACGATCCGTCAGTGCATAATCCCCTTGTACAAATGTGCCAATATTCTGGATTTCTGTATCCGGTCCAGAACCTTGTTTTTCACCTGTCGGGGTATAGACCAGGCCATTGTGACTTGGCGTATAGAAATCAGCCCACTGATGGTCTTTTTCCCAGTCATAGTCCAGACCATAGGTCAGCTTTAAATCTCGCTCGGCCACCTGCAGGTCAGATTGAACAGTAGAGCGAATTCCTGCATAGTCCACATTGGATTGGCTTTGCTTTACATTCACGCCATCTTTGGAATAACCATACGGTACAAAACGCGCTTTTTCATTACGGTAATACGCTTCAACATTCAAAATTTGTCCCAGGAAATCCTGGTTTTGATACTGGGTATTAAACGCATAGCGTTCTGTAAAGGGTTGTTGATCTAAACTCCACCCTTTAATGGCTTTATAAGAAGGCTGTGTCCCGGTTTGCAGATAAGAATAGTCAGGACCATATTCGGTATCCTGTTCATCATGATAGTATTGTGCACCAAAACTTAAGCTTTGCTTATCGGTTAAATTAAAGTTTAAACGACCATTCACATCAAGCGTATCGGTATCCATCGTGCTGCCCTGCCAAGGGCTTAACGAGATACGGTCGCCGTTACCATCAAACTGCGAACCCCGACTGGTAAAATCTACCCCTAAAAAACCGTCCATCTTGTCATGACTAAATGAAGCAGTCTGCCCCACTTGATAAGCTAAACTGTCACGACGGAAATTATCAGCCGATGTCAGGCCTAACTTGGTCTGAAAGCTGACCGGTTTAGATTTGTCCGCACGTTTGGTAATAATATTAATAATCCCGCCCGTCGCACCTGAACCATAAATACTGGTCGCACCTGAAACCACCTCGATATGATCAATCATATTCGGACTGATGCTGTTGAGCTGACGCGCCACATCGCGCGAACCGGTCTGTGAAACTCCGTCAATCATCACCAGTACATTCCGCCCACGCATGGTCTGACCGTAATTACTGCTGGTCCCGCTGCTTGGGGCCAATGAAGGTACCAGCTGCGCTAAAACATCTGCGACTTTTCGGCTCGCTCCAGCCTGTTGAGCAATTTCTTTACCTTGAATAGTCTGTACAGTTCCTGCAACTTCAGCAATCGTTTTAGGGGTACGGGTTGCTGTGACCACAATAGGAGAAAGCTTTATTGTTTGATCTGAACCTTCAGGCTCCTTCGATGCAGGACCAAACTCTTCTGCGTACAGTTGTGAAGAAATAGCGACACTAAGAAAACACAGACTAAATTGAGATAGTCGCATTTTTAATCCCCTTACACAAATATTAATAATGACGCAAATAATAATCATTACTATTATTAATGTAAATTTTTTATTGCCATATTTACTGTTTTTTATATCCTTTTTCGATTTGCTCTTTATGAATTAAGCTAAATCCCTAACTAGGAAAATCCGAATTTTAAAAACGATAAAAAATGGTGAAGTGTGTCTGGAATTTTGGCTAGGATCAGAAGCATTTTAGCCAATAAAGATGTTTGGCAGAAAATCAATTCCTGTTCTTGCTATAGATAAATTTTGTTGCTTAAAAATATTTTTTAACTGCTGTGTGAGTTAAATTTAAACTATTTTTATTGTATAAAAAACAGTTAATTAAAAATCAGCCCTGAATGGGCAGGGCTGATTTTTAACTGGTTGATGGAGCATTTATTATGAAGATAAATCTACACACAGATATTTCATTTCGAGATATTCATCAATACCGAATTTAGAACCTTCACGTCCTAAACCAGATTGCTTCACACCACCAAATGGCGCAACTTCATTAGAAATGGCACCGGTATTAATTCCGACCATGCCATATTCCAATGCTTCACCCATACGCCATTGACGCGCTGTACTCTGTGTGAATATATAGGTAGCCAGGCCAAACTCGGTATCATTTGCCATCGCCACCGCTTCTTCTTCCGTGTGGAAGCGGAATAACGGAGCCAATGGACCAAAAGTTTCTTCTTTAGCCACTTTCATGTCCTGGGTTACTTCAGTCAGCACGGTAGGCTCAAAGAAAGTGCCCCCTAGACTTGAACGCTGGCCACCAATTTTAATCTGCGCACCTTTGCTCGCGGCATCTGCAATATGCGACTGCACTTTGGCAATTGCATCTTCATCAATTAACGGGCCTTGAGTGGAACCGTCTTGACGGCCATCACCCACTTTTAAATTGGTCACAGCTGCAGTCAATTTCTCAGCCAGCGCATCATAAATGCCATCTTGCACATAAATACGGTTGGCACAGACACAGGTTTGACCGCTATTACGGAACTTGCTGACCATAATGCCCTGAACCGCCTGCTCCAGATTGGCATCATCAAAAACCAGTACTGGCGCATTGCCACCCAGCTCGAGTGACAGTTTTTTGATGGTTGGCGCACATTGCTGCATGAGAATGCGGCCAACTTGAGTCGAACCGGTAAAGCTCAGCTTTTTCACCGTGTCGCTTTCGCACAAGGTTTTGCCCACTTCAATGGCATCGCCACTAATGTGCAGCAATACATCTTGTGGTAAACCTGCCTGCAAAGCCAGCACTTCCAGAGCATAGGCTGTTAATGGCGTTTGCTCGGCCGGTTTAACCAGCATAGAACAGCCGGCAGCAATTGCAGGGGCAGCCTTACGGGTAATCATGGCTGCAGGGAAATTCCACGGCGTAATTGCAGCGGTGACCCCAATCGCCTGTTTGATGACCAGCAAACGCTGATTCGGCAGCGTTGGTGTCAGCACTTCACCGTCAATACGGCGTGCCTGTTCAGCAAACCAGCGGATGAACGAGGCAGCATAAGCAATTTCACCGCGCGCTTCAGCTAAAGGTTTGCCTTGTTCAGCAGTCAAAATCTGAGCCAATGACTCTTTATTTTCCTGCATCAAATTAAACCAGGCCCACAGCACATCAGCGCGTTGTAATGCTGTTTGTGCTTTCCATGCCGTCTGTGCCGTCTGTGAACGAGCAATTGCTTGTTCTACCGACGCACGGTCATGGGATTTCACCCATGCCAGCGTGTCATGTGTTGCCGCATCTTTTACTTCGATGTAATCACCTGTTTCAGGCTGATCAAAATGAATATCTGGATGCTGTAATAAATCTTTATATTGCGCTTGAAGCATAGTCATTACTCTTCAATTATGCTGCAGCAGAAAGTGCAAAACCTTGTTTTAAAATGTTTAAGCCAGCACGGAATTGCTCTGCAGGAATCGTTAAAGGATATAAGAAACGAATTACATTACCATAACGACCGCAGGTTAAAATCAGCAGGCCATTTTGCATGGCATAGTTTTGAATCGCTTTGGCTTGATCAGCCGTTTCCAACTCAACAGCAACCATTGAACCTAAGGCACGAATATCTTTGACAATAGAAGAAGACTGTTTCAGTTCATTTAGAACCTCAACTAACTCTGCACCTAATACATTGGCGCGTTCACACAGACCTTCACCTTCAATCACATCAATAACTGCATGTGCTGCAGCAACGGCAATCGGACTGCCTGCATAAGTACCGCCTAAACCGCCAGGATTCGGTGCATCCATAACTTCAGTACGACCAACCACGCCAGAGATCGGGAAACCACCGCCCAGGCTTTTTGCCATCGTGATCAGGTCTGCTTTGGTTTCGTAGTGATTCATGGCAAACAGTTTACCGGTACGAGCAAAACCTGTTTGCACTTCATCTGCAATCATCAAAATACCATGCTGATCACACAATGCACGTAAACGCTTTAAAAATTCTGCCGGTACAACATTAAAACCGCCTTCACCTTGCACAGGCTCGAGTACAATTGCCGCCACATCATGTGCAGCCACATCTTCAGCAAAAATGTCTTCAATGCTTTGGATGGCATCGTCCACAGTAATGCCTTTTGACTCTACCGGATAGCGTGCATGGAAAACACCCGCTGGCATTACCCCAAAGTCACGTTTGTAAGGGGCAGTCTTACCCGTCATTGCCATGGTCATGAATGAACGGCCATGGAAACCGTTACCAAAAGTCACAATGCCGTGACGGCCAGTATAGGCACGGGCAATTTTAACTGCATTTTCTACTGCTTCAGCGCCGGTAGAAAAGAATGAGGTTTTTGCAGGGCCATCAATCGGTGCACGCTCATTGATGCGCTCAGCAAGAGAGACATAACTTTCGTAAGGTACAACCTGATAGGCGGTATGGGTAAATTTTGTTAATTGTTCAGTAACAGCAGCAATAATTTTAGGGTGACGATGACCGGTATTCAGTACCGCAATACCACCTGCGAAATCGATATATTGATTGCCTTCGGCATCCCAAATTGTCGAGTTCTCTGCTTTCTCCGCGTACCATTGACACATGACACCAACACCACGAGGCGTCGCTTGCTGTTTACGTGCATTCAGTGCAGAGTGTTTACTGTCCATTTTGTATCCTCATTCTTGATTCATACATTGTAAAATTTTGGCATCCATATCATGTGCTTGATGATATGCAAATGACTGATTGATCTTCCTCATTTTGCGCTTTTATCGGCCTGATACGAGAGCCACTTTGAATCAGATAGACAGAGCCAATTCACCCCACCCCGAAGATTTTAAAAATCAAAAAACAGGATAATTATATACAAATCATAAGCTTGAAATTACACCATAAAAAATGGCACCTTTTTTTAAAAGGTGCCATTTTGATAACTAAGAGCAAAAATTTAAAAATTATACATAAACAGTAAATTCAGCAGCCGGCTATGGCCTGCTGCATCTCCTTGCGCCAAAGAACCAGCATCACCACCAATGAATACATCATTTTTACCGGTGATATATTCGGCTGCCAGCGAAAACTGCTTAACATCCAGCTGAGCACCCAAAATATTGCGTGTAGATGTGGCAAAACCGGACTTCTCTTTGTCAAAGACGGTATAGCTGACATAAGGCGTCAGATCGTAATCTTTGTAAAAATCAGTCATTTGATAATCCAGATTCGCCACATAATAATTGGCTTTATTGGCCACATGATACTTCGATTCAAAAGAACCTACCGTGGCATAATCTGGATTCTCTACAGTCTGGGTATCTGCGCGATTCTGTCCGGCAGTCAGGGTCAGGTTTGCATTCTGGTAGTTTAAGCGACCAAACACATTCCATGCATTGCGATGCCCGGTTTGACCATTGCGGTTATTTTCCAAATCTGAATACCAGTAAGAGCCGCCGACATTCAGCTTAACCGGGCTGTCCTGCAGCAGAATCTGCTGATTGATGCGTGCAACCCACATGTTTTTTTCTTCAACGTCATCGGTGCTAGCATCTTCCGGCTTGACATAATTGGCCGCATAACGCGCCGCATCGTCACCAGTGCCGGCAAAACTTCCCCCATCACGCACAAAATAAGCCACATTGACTTTGGTATTTGTACCGAGCTGCTGCTGCCAGTTAATACCCAGATTATGCACATCTTCCAGTCCGGCATTGTCCATTGAACTGCCGTACCAGCTGCTGCTCCAGAAGCGGCCAATACCAAAAGGCATATCTTGCAGACCCAGGGTGATGCGGCTGTCATCATTCAGCTTATAGCCCAGGTTGGCATTCACCAAGGTTGAAAAATCACACAGGGTATCATTTTGATAGCAACGGTATTCCACATCGCCGAACAATGACTTGGCATCATATTTCAGGCTGAGTTTCGCCGCATTAAACTTTAATTTATGGTCACTGTCTGAATAATCCTTATCCTGATAATTCGCTCGTAGCCATCCCGATACGGTCAGTTTGCCTAAATCGGTATCGGCATCTCCCCAAGAGAGCGTATCTGCCTGCACGGTGGCAGATATCGTAATGGTACTGGCGACAAGCGCACAGAACGAAAATGGTTTCACTAAAAAACGTTGCGACATCATAGAAGCCCCAAAAAAGAAATAATAATCTTCAAAACCAGATCGCTGGCATAAGCAAAATTTCTGACTAACTGGAATCAGCAAAGGCGTTAAATATCCAAACTTATGCCGGGTCAAATATTGCATCCTGCAAGAGACCCTACCCTTAACCTGGATAGATGCCGCGCTCTTGGCGAGCCATCAAAATCCGTTCACATGCCAAAATATAAGCTGCGGTACGTAAAGAACATCCGGCCTGCATGGCTTTGAGCCAAACGTCATGCACGGCATTTTTCATGATTACATCCATACGCTGATTGATTTCTTCTTCTGTCCAGAAATAGCTGGCAAGGTCTTGTACCCATTCGAAATAGCTGACAGTCACGCCACCGGCATTGCAGATCACGTCTGGTACAACCGTGATTTGACGTTGACTCAGGATTTCATCCGCTTCAGTGAGGGTCGGACCATTGGCCCCTTCCAAAATGATCTTAGCTTGAATGGTTTGGGCAACCTGCACATCAATCACCCCTTCCAGTGCCGCCGGAATAAATACTTCTGCGGGAATTTGCCAGAATTTTGCCGCCGCGATTTCGTCGCTTGCAGCAAACCCCTGAATCTTGTGATGGGTGTTTGAATATTCCATTAACTTGGGGATATCAATTCCTTGTTCCTGATATAGGGTTGCGGAGTGATCCTGTACACAAATCACTTTGCTGCCATTTTCATGAAACAGCAAGGCGGCTTCGCTACCGACATTACCATACCCCTGCACACACACCCGGGCATCCTTTAAATCCAGGTCAATTTGCTGAGCCACTTCACGTCCGCTAATATACACGCCACGTCCCGTAGCTTTACTGCGGCCTAAAGAACCGCCAAGATGCACGGGTTTCCCGGTCACCACACCGGTAATGGTAGAACCGGCATTCATGGAAAAGGTGTCCATCATCCAGGCCATGATTTGCGGATTTGTCCCCACATCCGGTGCCGGAATATCTTTTTGCGGCCCAATAACCAAATTGATTTCTGCGGTATAACGTCGTGTCAATCGTTCCAGTTCACGCTTGGATAACTGGCTTGGATCAACCCGTACCCCGCCTTTGGCACCACCAAAAGGTAAATTCAGCGCCGCACATTTAATCGTCATCCATGCAGACAGCGCCATCACTTCATCTAGATTGACATCAGGATGGAAGCGTACACCGCCCTTGCCCGGACCGCGGGTCAAATTATGCTGAACCCGATAACCTTCAAAATGCTGAACGTTGCCATCATCCATAATCACCGGAATATCCATAATCAGGCTTCGTTTCGGGCGTCGCAACATATCCAGTCTTTCGCTGAGTTCACCCAGATAAGGAGCCACTTTATCCAGCTGTTTCAGATAATTGTTCCAGGCCGTCGTACCGTGCTCGGTATAGGTGAGCCCCTTCATCATTGTGTTCATTGCATGATCCTGTTTTTTGTATGCAGACGCATTTCCTTGCGGCCGCAAAAATATAAATTTATCTCTGCTTGTCAGCATTTATTGATTCAGGTGTCTAGCCAGCGTGATCTGGGCTAAAACATTCAGCGTGGATTTTTCGCTTTGGCTTTAACCAAGATATGTGTATATTGCCTGCCGTTTACAGGCCCGTATTTACATCCACTGCGCAACAACGGGATACTTTACAATTACTGCCTGACCAGATTATTTTGCACATACCGATATCGCTCTCACGAGAGCCACTTTGAATTTGTAGGAGAGAGCCAATTGCGTAGCTTGCTTGGAGACTATTTGCTGCAGCGATTACAGCAAGATATCGATGGAACATTGCAGCTGCGATTATTTCGCTGCTTGCGCAATGCCATAATTGATGGCGTATTGGCACCCAAGACTCGTCTGCCGGCATCCCGCGATCTGGCCAAAGAGATCAAGGTTTCCCGCAATACGGTATTAAGCGCGTATGAACAATTACAGGCACAAGGCTATGTCGATGCCCGCACAGGACAAGGCACCTGGGTCACAGATAAACTGCCTGAATCCTTTTTAGTCAAGGCGGAAAATAGCAACGCCCCTATTCAAGAAAAAAAATCTCAGCAAAGTTACAGCTTGTCCCAGCGCGGTTCTTACTTAATCGGCTATTCAGCAGCTTCGCCTTATCAATGGGGTGCCTTTGTCCCTGGTGCGCCAGATGTGACAGAGTTTCCGCATCACATTTTTAGCAAAATTCAGACCCGTTTGAGCCGTGAACCAGAAATTACCCGCTTGATTTACAGCAATGCCGGCGGCTGTCTGGAACTGCGCCAAGAACTTGCGGAATATCTGAAAATTGCACGTTCGGTACAATGCGATGCCAATCAAATCATTATTACCGAAGGCACGCATCAGGCGATTGATCTAGTCTCGCGTACCTTGAGCGACATTGGAGATGAAGTCTGGATCGAAGACCCAGCCTACTGGGGCGCCCGCAATATTTTGCGCATTAACGGGGTCAATCTGCGTTCACTACCGGTCGATCAGGAAGGCATTATTCCTGATCTTGATCCGAAAGTACCCCCTAAGCTGATCTTTGTTACACCTTCCCACCAGTATCCCCTAGGTTCACATCTCAGCCTGGAACGGCGCAAACAGCTGATAGCAATTGCCCGGCAGCATAAAAGCTGGATTGTGGAAGATGATTATGACAGTGAATTCAGGTTTTCAGGCCAGCCCTATCCGTCTTTACAAGGATTGGAACCTGATTCCCCGGTCATTTATATGGGCACATTCAGCAAAACCATTTATCCTGCACTGCGTATCGGCTATCTGGTGGTTCCGAAGAAACTGTTTTCCCCGCTGCGCATTGTGGCCTCAGAACTCTATCGCGGTGGACATTTAATTGATCAGAAGGCACTGGCAGAATTTATCCGTGAAGGCCATTATGAGGCGCATATCCGGCGCATGCGCTTACTCTACAGTAAACGCCATGCATTTCTGATTGATTTAATTCACCGCCATTTAGGTGAAGATTTTCTGCACGAATACAACACGGCAGCAGGCCTGCACCTGATTTTAAAACTGCCAAGCAGCAGTGATGATGTCCTGATTGCGTCGAATGCACTTGATCAAGGTATTAAGGTCAGAGCCCTGTCGCAATACTATACCAAGCACTATTCTACCCGGCAGAAAGGATTACTGCTCGGTTTCGCCTGCGTGAGCGAACAAGAAATATTGGTGGCTTTCGGCGTACTGTTGAAATGCTTGCGCGACAATGGAATTCATACTTTAAATTAGTAAAATTTCGATTCTAATTAAAATTTTATTTTTAAAATTAATATATTCTCGGCCTGTTTTTAAACAAGGAGTAAAACCTTTTATGGCCCCTTCATTTTATTTAGTCTTTATTTTTCTGTAAACATTTCTTTCGGTAATTTTCACCTTTTTAACGCAATTGGCTCCCTTCAATAGCTAAAAAATGGCTCTCGTCACCTGATAACAAAAAAGAGAAATTAGCAGCATACATACACAGCATGTAACAGTTTTGTAATCTAAGTGTGATTTTTCCTGTGTTTATAGAAACATCGGTTTTATTAAGTTTAACTTAAAATTAATGAAGTGATTGCGAATTCGGTTACAGTTTCAAAGGATAGATAGTGTACACAAGGTAGAGAGCTCTATTGCTGTTGCACTATGGAGATTAAGGGAAATTATATGGCAGAACATCAACATGTCTCCACGCGCGATTCATCACACGGCTTAAAAAGTGGACTTAAGTCACGTCATCTTACAATGATCTCGATTGCCGGGGTAATTGGTGGCTCACTGTTCATTGGCTCTGGTAATGTAATCTACTCGGCAGGTCCCGCTGCAATTTTGGCCTATGCCTTTGGTGGATTGCTCATTCTATTAATCATGCGCATGCTGGGTGAAATGGCCGTTCTCAACCCGGATAGCGGTTCATTCTCAACTTATGCTGATCGCGCAATTGGCCGCTGGGCAGGTTTTACCATTGGCTGGCTGTATTGGTGTTCTTGGGCATTACTGATGGGCTGGGAAGCGTATGTCGCAGGTAAAATCCTCAACAGCTGGTTTCCGTTTATCCCCATCTGGGGCTACATGCTCCTAGTTATTGTGTCATTGGTTGTCGTTAACTTACAAAATGTCAAAAACTATGGCGAATTTGAGTTTTGGTTTGCCCTGATCAAAGTGATCGCAATTGTTATTTTCTTAGTCATTGGTAGCTTGGCAATTATGCACTTATGGCCGTGGAGCCAAGCAGGTGTGTCAGGTATTACCCATTTAACCTCTGAAGGTTTCATGCCCAATGGTTTCTCTGCGGTAATCACGGCATTACTCGGGGTTATGTTTGCCTACATTGGTGCTGAAATTGTGACGGTGGCTGCCGCAGAATCACAAAACCCTGCACGTGAAATCCGCAAAGCATCTAACTCAGTGGTATGGCGTATCATGTTGTTTTATGTCGGTTCAATGCTTATTACGGTCTGCCTTATTCCACATAACAATCCACTACTCAAAGACCCAACTTGGGGAACCTATAGTGTGACCTTAACTGCACTCGGTATTCCGGAAGCAAAACACATTGTCAATTTTGTGGTCCTCACTTCAGTGTGTAGTTGTTTTAACTCTGCACTCTATACCTGTTCACGTATGCTGTTTTCATTGTCAAAACGTCACGATGCACCGAAAAGCTTTGGTTTAATCAACCGTAATGGTAGTCCTTGGATGGGTGTTCTGGTGTCATCATCATTCGCTTTATTGGCAACCTACCTGACTGCCACTGAAAGTATGAATGTCTACGACATCTTTATGTTAGCGACAGGTACAGCGGCACTTTATGTCTATCTCACCATTGCCTTTTCTCAATTACGTATGCGTAAGAAATTAGAAGCGGAAGGACAAGTGATTGACTTTAAAATGTGGTTATTCCCTTGGCTGACTTATCTGGCAATCTTCTTTATTATTGGTGCCCTGATTACCATGCTGGTTGAAGGAACATATTTCAAAGAAGTGACTTATACCAGCTTGCTTGCGCTCTTTATTGTCGGATTAGGCATCTGTGCACAAAAATTCAATTGGGGTAAAGATTCACAAAGAAAAATTTCACAAAATAGAATAAACTTGAGCGACAATATTTAATGCTCAAGCTGATAAAATAAATCTTGCTGACAGAATCAGCCCGGCTGGTAGGTGAATGTTTAATCTAAATTTTCACCTATCAATCGCAATAAAAAAAATCTTTTATCATTCAAAAACTGCTCTTCTTTGATCAGCAGGCTTTCCAGGCCATTAAACCGCTGCATCCTGTTTGGCATACTTTTCCATTAGTCTTAACCATTTTTCACGTTTTAGCTCACTTGAACCGCGAACAGAACCAATATAAGCCGTCTTGATCTTTTTTATACCGCAGAACGCTAAGGTGGTTTTTTTCAGCTGCCGAGTACTCGGTTCACCATAATACCATTTATAGAACCAGCCCGGCTGGTCCAATGTGGTGATGATTCTGGCTGTTTTATTGAATAAATGCCCTTGGATACGGTGGCTGTTCTCCACATAACTAAAAGCAGTACGAGGCAAAAATACACGGTCAATAAAACCCTTTGTTATTGCAGGTAGTCCGCCCCACCATACTGGAAAAATCCAGACCAAATGATCAGCAAGCTGAATTTTTTTTCCAAGCCTCTTTTAAATCCGGCTCGAGCTCCATTCTCTTTTCATAGCCATGTTTCAAATTAGGATCAAAATGCAAGAGCCCTACTTCAATCAAATCAACCTGTACATTGGACTTTACCAGATAGGATACATAGGCTTCGGTTAAGGCAGCATTAAAACTGGTTTTTGAAGGATGCCCATCAATAACAACGATTTGTTTATCTGTACTCAAACTCATAACAATCTCTATAATTGAACCATATTTTTCAAATTACAAGTGATATCTGAAAACAAGTAGCAAATTTATCGTATAAAATTTAAGATATCAACTGTTATCTCATTTCTTTTATCTTATGAATCCAGCAAAACTTTCACGCGATGAAAAACAGCTTAAAACCCGTCTGGCGCTCATTGAATCTGGATTTTCACTCATTTCCAGTCATGGTTATGGGGCAGTTTCTATTAGAAATATCTCCAAGCATGCCAATTATACTCAAGGGGCTTTTTATTCTAATTTCAGCAACAAAGAAGATTTTTTATTGGAATTAATGCGATTACAGTTTGAAAAGGAAAATATTCAGCTTCAGAAAATAATATCCACAGAAGACTCAAATATTGATCATACTATTGATGGACTCCGGATTTGGCTTAGTGATTTTTTTAATAATTTTGAATGGTTAAAAATATCCATTGAACTGCAATTATATGCAGCTCGTGATCAAGCTTTTGCATTGGAATATCAAAAAATTTGGCAGACACATCAAGATGAAGTCACCAGAATTTTAAGCAGACTCATTCCAGCAACGCAATTGTTCGATCAGAAGCGTATTGAGAATATAACTGTTGAACTCATCTCGTTAAGTTACGGTTTAGCCTTGCAATATATGATTTTTAAAGATGACATTGAAAAATATATAGATATTATTATTAAAAGTTTAAACCGCAGTCTTGAAGTCCTAAATACGGATATAAATTGAAGCCAATGTCTAACAACTGGAAGTAAGCTATATTTTTATAATAAATATATGAAAATAAAAAAGACACTTATGTAAGTGGTTGATTTATAAAAAGAATTTTGGTGGGGTGGCGTCAATTGAACTCAAATCCTAACCTATTAATTCTAAAGTAATTTTATTGAATAAGAAAGTTCACTGACCCAATTTTGACCCAAATTAGATTTAGTGTATTGAATCACTTTAAAATCTTGTTCAAATCCAAATTCAAGATTAGAACTGGTGTACACATTTTAACACGTAAAGACTGAAGATCAAAAGAAATGTTATAACATTGCATTTATTTACTATTCAGTATTTTCTATAGGCCATCTTTTTTCAATCTGTATTTCTGCTTAGAGCTCTTGGTTTATCAGGAATTATTCGTTCAATTAATCTAGGGTCTGTTGACACTTACTGTTCATAATTAACCCTATAAAGGTAACCATAAAAATATACAGGCTAAGGCAACAGAACTTTGATAATTTCTTTTGAGCTTGTCATATCGAGTAGCTATTCTTCTAAATTGCTTTAATCTACAAAACATATTTTCAACTAAATGCCTGATTTTATATAAATACCAGTCCATATGGTCATTGTTCGATGGGCTATTCGTTTTCTGGCGCAACTTTAACATCATGTGTGGTTCCATCGGTAATCATGAAATCAATAGGATTGCCATGTGCATCAACAATCAAATGTATTTTTATGTATTTTTGAGGAGTTTCCTCCTACACTTTTAGAAATAGATTGATTCGCTATGCCGGCAGAATGTTGATGAGCACGTACATGAGAGCCATCAATAAAAATCCATTCCATATCGGGGCATGAGGCTAGTAATTTGAATAATCTACGTAACTTACCGCTGCTTGACCAACGATTAAAACGTTTGAAAATAGAGTTGGAATGACCAAAACAAGAAGGAATATCTCGCCACGGACAACCTGTTCTAATTCTATAGAGAATAGCTTCAATAAAATTGCGTAAATTTGAGTTGTGGTGAATGGATAAATTACGCAGAATAACTTTCAACTTTTGCCAGTGTTGATCTGTCAGCATGGTACGAGGCATAGCGAATAGTAAAATTGGGTTTGGTGATTTGATTTTACTACTTCGCTATTTTTTAAGCTAAAAGTGTCAACACACCCTAATTATTTCTCGACAATAAAATTGCTTCAGGGCTTACACTTGTGTTAGCTTTTCCGCGCTCATAATTTTAGGTGAGATTAGGTTGAGAGTATCTGTGCTTCTCTCTTTTTCGGCGATGCTTATACATGTAGCAGTTTTTCTGCAACCACTGTTACCTGAGAAAATTCAGATTGCTCAAGTATGCGTCACTATTGCTGAATTAGTAGTTAAAGCACAAACCTCTACCAATATTAGCCATCATAAGCATTCCACAATTAAACAAGTATATAAAATAGAAAAAGCACATCACTCAGATTATTTACATAAACATACAGTCGATGATCACTGTATCTTTTGTACAGTCTATGGACATTTGGTTTCCCATCTAAACTTAGGAATCACAGAAGTTTTTCAACGGTTTCAAATTCGTTTACTCACATTCCAGAAAAACTTCAAGCACGTCTTTTTTGTTTTACAGAGATTATTTCTCAATCCTCAGGGGAGAGCCCCACCTTTATTTGTATAAATTCTAAATAATTTTTAAAAGAGAATTTCTATATTTAAGAAATTTTCATGGAATTTTACATATTAAAGGAACTGAAATGGTTCAATTCAAGTTAAACCCTTTTCTTCAAGGAAACGGTGTCATTGTTTTTTCACATACTCAGATTTATATGGGTAGTCGAATATTAAAAATATCATGCGGTCTAATGCTAGGTATTTTAATTTATGGCTTGAATGTACAACATAGCTCGGCTGCTGGAACAGACGTACAGTCAGAAATATCTCAATTACCAATCATCACCATAACTGCTGAAAAGCAGGATGAACGTCATTCTTCTTCTCAAGCGATTACACAGTTCAACCACAATTTATTGGAAGTACCATTTACCAAATCACATGTTTCAAAAGAAGATATTCAAAACCATAATATTCAGCGTATTAATGATGCTTTGTCCTTAGTGAATGGCGTGGTCTATCAAGACAGTTATGGTGGTGGTTTTTGGGATAACTATTCCTTCCGTGGATTTAGCACTGATCCCAATATGGGCACCATTTATATGCGCAACGGTTTAAGTTCTGTGAGTGGAATTCATACTCCGCGAGATATGGTAAATATACAAGCCATTGATTTTTTAAAGGGTCCCATGGCTGCGATGTATGGGCAAGGCGCAATTGGTGGGATCATGAATATCACCACCAAACAACCTGAGTGGCAGAAAAAAGGAAGCTCAAGCTTCAGCGGAAGTTCACTCGAAGAATATCGAGCAGACTTAGATAATACGGGGGCGATTAATCAAGATTTAGCTTATCGTCTTGGGCTTGCTTATGAAAAGAATCAAAGCTTCCGTGATCATGTTGATAATCAGCATTATTACATTGCACCACAATTAGCATGGAAAATTTCTAAGCAAACCCAATTGAATCTTGATACTGAATTTTCAGAGTCTAAAGGCGTTTTTGATCGTGGCGTACCTATGGTCAATGGGAAATTCCCAGTCAACAAGAAAACCTTTTTAGGTGAGCCAAACGACGGTGATATTGAGATCAAAGATCAAATGTATCAACTCCGTTTAAACCATGAATTTAATGATGATTGGAACAATACAACTGCAATCACTTATAACCATGGTGAACGTGCAGGCACATCAACCGAAATTTCGTCCATTGCGTCAGATGGAAGAACGGCAAATCGATTCCGCCGCTCTCGTCAATTTGAGACAGACACGACAAACTTTCAATCTATCTTAAGAGGTAAGTTTGATACTGGTGCAATCAGACATGAACTAGTTACAAATGTCGAAGCGGGGCATTATACGATTGATCAACTGCAACGTCGGAGTGCTGTTGGGGCTTCGAGTCAGATAGATATTTATCATCCTGTTTATGGTCAAAATATTCTTCCATTAACCCGAATAACCAAAGATACAAAAGAAACCCAAAATATGTTGGGGTTTAACGTTCAAGATCAAATTTTCTTGAGTGATCAATGGAATGTACTAATAGGCGGACGTTTTAATCGTTTGGAACAACAAATTGATGATCATCGAACTGGAAATACATCAGAGCAAGCATTTACACCATTTACGCCACGTGCAGGGATAAATTTTCAGCCCACTGAGCAGTTGTCTTTTTATAGTAACTGGGGGAAGGCATTTGAACTTAATACAGGGTTGAATAAGGACAATGAGCTGTATGAACCAGAGAAAACAGAAAGTTGGGAAGTGGGTGGTAAATATAAATTTTTACCTCAAAGTTGGTTCGGTTTAACGTATTTTGATATGGAAAAACAACATCTACTCACTGAAGGCATTACTGATAGCTATGTGGATAGCGGGAGAGTACAGAGCCGGGGGATTGAGTTAGAACTACAACATCAATTCACTGACAACCTACGTGTTAATGCTAACTATACTTATACTGATGCTGAAATTGTAGAAAGTGAAGTTGAGGATAAAGGCGCAAGGCTTAAAAATATTCCAAAGCATACTGCAAATTTAAGTACTGACTATCAATTTGATCTTGTAGGCTACGATGCTGGTTTGGTTGGCAATATTAATTACTACGGTAAACGCAGTGCAAATTATATTGATAATGGAACCAGTCTTCCTGATTTTACTATCGTTAATATTGGGGGGTATTTACAGTTACGACCAGACCTACGTGCGCAACTGAATATTGATAATCTATTTAACCAAGATTACTACGTCGCAAGCTATACCAACTATTGGGTAATGCCAGGTGAGCCGCTTAAAGCAAAGTTGAGTTTAAATTTTGATTTTT
This sequence comes from Acinetobacter sp. NIOH-H-8, assembly GCF_046635365.1. Taxonomy (NCBI): domain Bacteria; kingdom Pseudomonadati; phylum Pseudomonadota; class Gammaproteobacteria; order Moraxellales; family Moraxellaceae; genus Acinetobacter; species Acinetobacter sp. NIOH-H-8. The sequence goes on along the minus strand of NZ_JBHDVN010000001.1, from coordinate 61,708 downwards.
AAATAAAAAAAATCAGCATTAACGTCATATATCTCTAGGATTCATGACGTTTTTTACTACTTAAATAATGAATCAGCATTACAGTAAACTGTAGTAACAGCACACTGATGACCCATACAGGTACTAAAAAATAGAGTCCAATTAAAATGCTGATGTAAGTAATCTTTTGGAAGTAAGTACAGCTTTTCCATTCTCTCCATACTTCTTGATTAAATCTTCGCAAGGTATGCAACGGACGTTGATAAGCCCACCATGCTCGATAAGAAAAAACCAATAGTAATAAGATCAGCATGGCAGAAAAAACTAATATCAGTTGATTCACTAAGCCAAATAAAACACCAATATGCAGGTCTACCCCCCAACGTGTCAGCTTTGCAGACAATGGGAAATCATTAAATCTTAAATGGTCAATGATATCGTAATTTTGCATATTTACAGCTAAGGCATCGATCTGAATAGGCCAGCGATGGTCCATTTCTTCTATCGACCATGCACGGTCTGTACGATAACTTGGTTTAATTTGTAATGCTTGTGCACTCAATCCATTTTGATAGGCAATTGCTAAAATGCGATCGAAATCTTTAAGATTTAATGTGTTCGAAACACGCTGTTCTGACATATCGATATGCATATGATGTTCAGCATGAGGGTCCACTACATTTAGAGTTGTTGGCGTTAATGTCAGACTTAAACTTGGTGTGTCGCTATTCAATAAATGCCGGAGTTCTGCAATGTTTGCTCCAGTCCATTTTGACCAAGTTAAGCCTGTGATAGAAAAGAAAAATAGCATCGGAAGTACAGTTAAACCGATAATATAATGCCATTTGATATTAAGGTGCCGTGAGTGAGCTCTGTTATTTTTTTTACGGTAGTTCCACCATTGAATCAGTCCTGTTAAAGCAAATACTCCTAACCAACTTGCTGCAAATTCACTATATACACGACCATATTCACCGAATAATAAACTGCGGTGTAGCTCGTCTAGAAAAGTTCTTAAAGGTAAAACACCACTTGTCCCATAAACAGGAAGCTGACCCTGCACATCCAGAGTATAGGGATTTATAAAGATTGCTTTGGTTATATTAGCCTGGTGGGGTAATTGATAGAGAATACGCGTTGTATGTTCAGGAGTTATGGGCGTTCTAACTGCAAATATTTTTGCATTAGTGGGTAAAATAGTTAAAGCAGATGAAACTTGTTGGCTAAGCGGTAGTATTTTTTGTTTAGGGAAATGTTCTGCAAAAAGCTGTTCTTTATAGATAAAATTTTCAGCTTGAGGTGTTAATGCATAAAGTAACCCTGTTAGAGAAGCAATAAAAATAAAGGGAGCGATTAAGATCCCTAATTGATTATGAAGCAGCCTTAACAATGAATATCCAGCATATGACTATAAAAGTAAATTATATTCAAAAATTCGTACCCGAAATGAAATTAGTTTATACAAGTATGCAAATAATTAAGTTAAAAAGGCATTAACCTTCTCCATTTAACATAATGGTTGTTATGCGAAATTTCTATTGTTAGAAACCATTTAAAGTGTCTATATTCTCACCAATAAAAATGTCTAGTTTATGATGGTTTTTACCATCATGGACTGGATATAAATTAGAGATGTTGATCACTATGTCTGACAAGGAAATTCAACGTCTTGCAGTTCTGCAAGACGTTCGAGATCATCGCATTATTCAAGTTTATGCTGTAGAATTTTTAAATCTTTTGACTTTCAAATCACTCGTTTGATTAAATTTTTAATTATTAGAATTTTTCAAGAATCGTATTGCATTAAGTGCAAAGTGACTCGATTTAAAATATGGTTTGAATCCTACTTTAAGATCTCGAGCTGAGATGCTAATATTTATTAAGTTATTTCTAATAGAAGTATACAAATGAAGGGCAAAATAAGCATTCTTATCATAATAATTATATTAGCTTTAGCCATTAAGATAGAAAATGACAGGGAAAAACAAAGGATTAATGAGTCGATTCTGAATGACAAAAATACTCGAGTACCTTAACCAAATAGCTGACCTACTCCTTGAACAATAGACCTCTTGCGAAAGTATCGTTTTACCTAATTTTTAAATTGGCTAAAACCTTATAAAATGTAGCTCTGGGCTGTTTAAATTTTGACTAACGCAAGAAGTCTAATCATGATATTAGTACTTTTGATGATGTTTAAGAAGATGTGTAATGAGGGATACCTTAGAGCATTTCAAGACATTAAAAACCATTGAAGTGGGTTAAGCCATTTTTTGCGCCAAAACAATCAAATAAACATCCATTTTTAAGGGAGTTTTAAGGTTAAAAATTTAAATTAATCAAATCTCGTCTTAACTGAATCACTTCTATGTCCCCCGATCGTTCACTCTACAAAGGTACTTCCGGAACACAACGTATTTTCAATGCTACTCGTTATTCCGCGACCGGCCTTAAAACAGCCTTCCGAACTGAAGCAGCCTTTCGGCAGATCGTGCTGATTAACCTGATTTTGATTCCTCTTAGTTTTTGGATATCACAGAGTCTAGCTGAGCAAGCACTCATGGTGGCTGTGTGCCTGCTAGCACTGATTGTTGAACTGATTAACTCAGCAATTGAGGCAGTAGTGGATCGTATTTCCCTAGAACAGCATGAGTTATCCAAAAATGCTAAGGATATGGGCAGTGCCGCCCAGTTTGTCGCACTCAGTTTAATTACCGTAACTTGGGGCATCATTTTAATCGGTCATTCGTTTTGATCTCATTTCTGCTACAACGACAAGAATGGAATATTTAAAATGTCGTCCGAACGCTCTCGTTTTTTACTGAATCAAATATTGCTACTGAGTTTCAGTTTTTTGCTTCTCTGGAATTTTTTTGATGTGGGTGGAGTCATTGATTTAAAACTAATCTATCCATTTATCGATGGTCAGGGACAATTTCCCCTCCGGCAAGATTGGGCACTGGCAGAGTTGAATCATCGTTATATCAAAGATCTGTTAATTCTAGTTTATATAGTGCTATTCATTGGTTGGGTGGTCGCACTAAAATGGCAATCTTGGCATAAGAGACGTTGGGAATTAGGTTATTTCTTTATAATGGTAGTGCTTACAACTGGGATAATCGGAATTATCAAATCCCAGTCAGTTCATGCCTGTCCTTGGGATATGGTAACACCTACATCTAATGGGTTTTTATGGGATTTCAGTGCTACCGCTGGACATTGTTTTCCTGGTGGACATGCATCTAGTGGTTTTGCATTAATGACAGGCTATTTTGTTTATCGCACTGTAAACCGTCAGCGGGCTTATTTTTTTCTAATCGCTGCAGCGATCTTGGGCTTCGCTATGGGCTGGGCACAAATGATGCGGGGGGCACATTTCCTGAGTCACAACCTGTGGACTGGCTGGGTGACTTGGTGCATTAATATCATTGGTTATGTTTTATTTAGCCACAAAATGCCAGTTGAAAAAAACGCTTCCTTGCTCGCTAGCATCAAACAGCCTTAAATACCTAAAAGACAAAAGTCTATCTAGTTAGGCTTCGACCAAGGCAAATTTCACCTGTACACACAGACCACCTAAGCTGCTACTTTTTGAAAATTCTAAAGTACCGCCCAAACGTTCAGTTGCTTTATCCACAATTGATAAACCTAAACCACTACCAATTTCAGCATGGTTATGAACCCGATAGAATCTCTGACGAATTTGGTTAAATTGCGCTGGATCAATCCCTGCTCCACTATCTTCTATCTGTAGAATCGCCTGTTGACCTTGCTGCAATATCGATACATTGATCACGCCATGCTCTGGGCTGTATTTAATTGCATTATCAATCAGGTTATAAATAATCGAGTGTAGGGCTGAAGCCTGACCCTGAATCAACAATTCTTGCTGTTGTTCTACTCCTAAATCAATTTCTTTTTGTAGTGCCAGCTGGATCAACTGCTCAATGCAGGCGACTGTCATTTGATTCAGAGACAGGGATTGTACAGGCTCAGTTAAACCTTCTGTGACATCCTGTTTAGCCAGACTTAACAGTTGATTTACCAGATGTTGCATCCTTAAGATGCCCAGACTCAAGTTGTGCAAGGCATCACTTTGTGGAAATTGCTGTAATAAGATCTGCAACTGTAAATTCAAAGCTGTCAGTGGTGTACGTAGTTCATGTGCAGAGTCTGCTACAAATTGACGTTGCTCTTGTTGGGCTAAGGAAATACGGCCAAACAGGTAATTCATTTCTTGAATGGTCGGTTCTAGCTCCAAAGGATATTCTTTCATTTCAATTGGTTTTAATTCTTGAGCCTTACGGCTGGCCAATTCTGTTTTAAAATCAATAAGAGGCTGAAAATTTCTCCGAATTACCCAGCTTAAACCGAATATAGCAAAAGGAAGAAATAGTACATAAGGGAGAAACATATTCACTGCGAGCTCCAATGCTAGATCTTGCCGGACATTTTTTTGCTGGCTTACTTGGATCTGTAATTGGTCTCCAGGAATGATATAAGTTAGCCAGGTCCCGTATGGGGTTTGATGTGTATAGAATCCTGCTTTCTTGACCGATGCAACCAAAACATCCTGTGGATGTAATGTAGTATCTGTATAAGACCAAATATCTACAAATAAATCTTCTTCACTATACTGTTTTTCTAAATCAATCTCGCTTTGTAGCGGTTCAGGATGATTTTCTGCAATGCGCTCTGCGAGACTTTGCATCTGTTTGTCCAAGACTTCATTAATTTCTTCAAGTGCAATCCGGTATGCCGCAAAGATTAGTACACAGCCTAATACTACGCTAAACAATGAAATATAAATAATTAGACGTTTTTGCAAGGAATAGCGTTTTTTCATCATGCTTTACCCTAAGCGATATCCTAGTCCACGAATCGTCCGGATAAAGTCTTTCCCTAATTTGGCCCGCAGATGATGAATATAGACTTCCACAGTATTACTACTTACATCACTATCGAAATCATAAAGTTTGTCTTCTAAATCATTTTTAGAAAAAATTTTGTTTGGATACGTTAATAGTGCGGTGAGAATAGACCATTCTCGATTAGATAATTCGATAGCCTGTCCGTTAAATAATGCGATGTGTTGCTCAATATCCAATTCCAAACCACTGTGTAATAACTTCTTATTAGTATCTTTCTCAATATTTATACTTCCACTTCGACGCATTAAAGCGTGAATACGTGCCAGTAGCTCGTCAAATTCATAAGGTTTAATTAAGTAATCATCTGCCCCATCATTCAGTCCATCTACCCGGTTTTGTAGCTGATCTCGAGCAGAAATAATCAGGACAGGTAAACTTGGGAACTTTTGACGGATATTCTTAAGTACCAGCATACCATCCATCATTGGCAAACCCAGATCTAGCAGGACAATATTATAATGTTGCTGTTGTAGCTGTTTTAAGCCATCAATGCCATTGTTGACCCAGTGCACATCAAATTGATGGAGCTTGAGCAATGTTTTAGTTGACTCGGCAATCATGAAGTCATCTTCAATAATCAATATTTTATGCATCTCAAGCTCTGTTCTTTAATGATGATGAGCATTGTGCAAGCATATCATTTTTAGCTTCAATCACTTGCGTTTTTATACCCAGCAAACTCAATAAACTCGGGAACAGATTATCCTGACTGAGCATCTTACCGGTTTGTGCTTTGAGACAGTTGACCTGCTGGGTATTGTACTGTTGCCAATACTCTGAAAACCACATCAACATTGGAACATGGGTCTGTTGCGTTGGTGCTATGCTATAAGGGGCACCGTGCAGATATAGACCATGTTCTCCGGTAGATTCACCATGATCAGACAGATACCAGAAACCAGTTTGATATTGTTTTTGATCCTGCAACGTTTTGATCATCTGAGCAAGGACATAATCTGTATAGACAATAGAATTATCATAGCTATTTTTTAGCTCATCGGCGCTACAGCCCTGAATGGCATTGGTATTACAGGTTGGTTGGAAAGGTTGGTATGGTGATTTGGAGCGTTTGAAATAAGCCGGACCGTGGCTGCCCATTTGGTGCAGAACGATCAACTGTGGTTTTTGATTATTTTTATCGAGATGTGACAAATAATCTTTCAGACTATCTACCAATATTTCATCAAAACATTCACCTTCAGCATCACACCACTTTTGTTTCAGTTGAGTGGGAATTTGATAATTTTGAATCCGGTTACAGGCACCTTTACAGCCAGAATTATTATCAATCCAAGTCACTTGATAACCAGTACGCTGAGCAATATCTAGTAATCCTTCACGATGGCTAGCCAACTGTTCATCATAGTTTTGACGTGTCATCCCTGAAAACATACACGGTACTGAAACAGCTGTGGCAGTTCCGCAAGAACTGACTTGATTAAAATTTATCACCTGCAGTTTGCTCAGTTCAGGATTTGTATTACGTGCATAGCCATTTAGAGCAAAGCTCTCAGCACGTGCAGTTTCCCCTACTACTAGCACCATCAATTTAGGTTTGCTTTGCATTTGAGTCTGCTGAAGTAGATGTGCATCTTCACCAAAGGTCACCAATGGCAAATTTGCTTTAGGGGCTTTTTTCTTATAATAGGATAATGTAGATGCAATACTGTTTTGTGGGGAGATCATCCCTTTCAGGTCACGATGCTCACGAAAGATGGCAGCATAATCGACATAAAAACAGAATAATAAGCTGAGTATTAATCCGAGTGAAAGTACACTGCTCAAACTTTTATGCAACAATTGACGCCCCAATGATACAGGCTGAATTTTAAGTATCCACACGATAAAGAGTGGGAAAATGACAAATACCAATGTCCAGATAATTAATCGTATTGACCAAAGATCCCGAATTTCACGAACATCAGTTTGTAACATATTCTGGATCTGGTCTGGGGTAATGACTACACCTAGACTATTAACAAAATAAGCACTAAAGCCACCCAGAATGATCAGAATACTGGCTAGTATTTTGGCATTCCACTTCCAGATAAGCCATTGTAATACCAAATAATAAAAGCCAATAACAACCAAGACTGTCGTAGCTAATAATGCCCATGCTTTGAAATTGCTATGGGGCGTCAGTTGATGAATGTTTTGATAAAAAGAAAAATTCAAAACTAATCCCAACCAAATAGCGAGCATCAGATTAAATCTTGCTAAACGAATTGGTTTGATTTGAAGAAGGCTTGGAAAAGAAGTCAGTTTAAGCATTTTTTAAGTTCGAAGACTTTAATATGCTTTAGCCTAAAATTTGAACCTTAAAAATGACTTAAAATAATCTGAGAACTACAAAAACTCAGACATATTTTAATTTCAAATCGGCTTTGTTGCATAAATATGTAAGCATCTGATTTAAATAAATTTAATTTTGGATCAAAAAATAATCAAAAATTTTAAAATCATATAGTTATGAAATCTTTGTGCAACAAAGCCATTGGTGAATAACATACAAATCTACTGTACACTTTTTAGCATTCCTTTGACCCTGAAGTAAAGGAAAAAAGCCTAGATTTAAACATAATAGCTATTTCGTTTCTTAGAAAATCGTTCAAGCTGCTTTAAGAACCCTTCAAAATAGTCTCTCTGTTTTTCATCCGTTCTAAAACCTGCATATAAGGTTCGGCGTAATCCTTCAGGTGAAACACATTCTAGACGTCGTGACGTGACCCAGCCTTTCGCTTCATATTCATTTACTACCCAATCAGGTAGCGCTGCAATACCACGTCCGCTCGCCACAAGCTGAATCAGCATTTGGGTTAAGTCAGTGGTTCGAATGTTTTTAGGTTGAATATTTTCAGGAATAAATAGTTTCGACATGATATCTAAACGATGTTTATCCACTGGATAAGTAATCAGTGTTTCTTCAGCTAACTCTTGAGCGGTAATTTGTTCTACACGTACCAATGGATGGGTTGTTGATAAAACAAGTCGCGATTCATATTCAAATACCGGAAAGTATTCAACACCTTTTAAAGCGATTGGATCTGCTGTAATCAGTAAGTCAAATTCGCCATTTTGCAATAACTCATGTGGATTCGCTTCAAATCCTGATGCAAAGTCTAAATCGACATCTGGATATTGAATACGGTACTGATTTAATAGTGGCATAAGCCAATCGAAACAACTATGGCATTCAGAAGAAAATGTGATTCGACCTGTTTGACCATGCAGAATTCTACTGATATCAGCTTGTGCGATTTGTACTTGTGGCAAAATCTCATCTGCTAGTTTTAGTAGACGTTGACCAACATTAGAAAAAGTAATAGGCCGAGTCTTGCGGTTCACGACCTCAATACCCATCCACTGATCAAGCTCACGTAGCTGATGAGATACCGCCGAAGGTGTAATGCAAAGATCGCTCGCAGCTGCGACTAAAGAACCATGTTCTCTTAAAGCTGAAAGCATTTTTAAGTGTTTTAATTCGATCATCTTGGGAGAAACTCAAATCATTGTCCTTGTAAGGATACATTAAAAGCAAAGATTAAAAGCCCACATGAAGCAGGCTATTTAACATGATGAATGATCATTGCGTAATATCAAATGAATCCTTTCACAAGGAAAAAGCATCCAACAATGACCAATAAAAGGGCAAAGCATTTCTTCAACATTACTGGCGATAAGGCATGTGCAGCCTTCGCACCAAATTTTGCAGTGATGAAACTCATGATACTGATGCCAATGAAGGCATAAATATGAACATAACCAATAGTATTCGGCACATTGATTTCAGCATTCATGCCAAAAAGCATAAATCCTAATGCACCTGCAACCGCAATCGGTAACCCACACGCCGCAGATGTTCCAACAGCCTTCTGCATGACCACACCATAGCGATTCAGATATGGAACCGTCAGACTTCCACCACCAATACCAAAGATTGCTGATGCAACCCCAATCACACTACCTGCAGCAACTTGTTGACCTGATGAGGGTAACGTTTTCGTTGGGTCAATTGCTTTTTTGGCACCTGTAAACATCGTATATGCGACCCAAATCAGAAATAAGCCAACAATGATTTGTAGATGTAATCCTGATATCAAACCAGCAATACCTGCCCCAAAAAAACAACCAATTACCATAGGTGGCGCTAGATTTTTAAAAACAGGCCAAATCACAGCACCAGTTTTATGATGCGCCATCAATGAGCTAATCGAGGTTACAACAATGGTTGCCAAAGATGTGCCTAATGCGAGGTGCATAACCACATCGGGGTCATAGCCCATTTGGGTAAAGACAATAAAAAGCAGTGGTACAATAATCGTACCACCGCCGACACCAAACAGCCCTGCCGCAAAACCAGCAAAAGCACCGATGATTAAAAAGGTTATAAGTTCCACAATAGACTAACTTTTAAAAAGATGAAGGAATTAAGGCATTGGGTTAAACGTGTTCCAATTGACCCACTTGATGATAAGCACGGTTAAAATACACCAGACTTTCTTCTTGATCGCTTTGTTGAACTTTAAGAACACGACACATGAAAACACTGTGTGTACCGACTTGCTGAATATCTTGAATCTCACAGTCAAAACTGACCAAAGCATTTTGCAAAATCGGCGAGCCTGTCTCTAAACCGCCCCACTCGCCCAGTTGAAAACGCTGTTCAGAACTGAGTTTACTTGAAGCAAAGGCATTTGAAAGCTGTTCATGCTGCGAACTCAATACGTTTACAGCCAAGACTTTATTTTCAACAAAATGTGCATGTGAACGAGAGGATTGATTCATACAGACCAATAAGGTTGGCGGGGTATCGGTCACACTACATACCGCAGATGCAGTAAATCCATGCATCCCTGCTTCACCTTTCGTTGTAATGACATTCACTGCTGTGGTGAGTAAAGACATTGCATTTCTAAAGTCTGTTGCTTCAATCATCTCTTTCATCTCAAATGTACATATCACGTGCTCGTGCATAAAGCTGGACAAATGACCTTGCGATGATTTGTTCTGCTTCGCACGAGACTACGTTTGATTAAGCTTCTAGCTCTTTACGAACAATAGCAGCACCTGCGCTTAAAGCTTCAAGTTTGCCACGTGCCACTTGGCGAGATAGCGGTGTCATACCACAGTTAGTTGAAGGATACAGTTTATCTGCATCAACAAATTGCAATGCTTTGCGTAGCGTATTTGCTACTTCCTCTGCAGTTTCCACTTGAGTGGTTGCCACATCAATTGCACCCACCATCACTTTCTTACCACGGATCAATTCGATTAAATCCATTGGTACACGTGAGTTTTGGCATTCAAGTGAAATAATATCGAGCTTAGATTGTTGTAGTTTCGGGAATGACTCTTCGTATTGACGCCATTCATTACCTAAAGTTTGTTTCCAATCTGTATTGGCTTTAATGCCGTAACCATAGCAAATATGAACTGCAGTTTCACACTTTAGACCTTCAAGTGCACGTTCTAAGGTTGGTACACCCCAGTCATTCACTTCATCAAAGAATACGTTAAACGCAGGTTCATCAAATTGAATAATGTCTACGCCTGCTGCTTCAAGTTCTAAAGCTTCTTGGTTCAAAATTTTGGCAAATTCCCAAGCCAGTTTTTCACGGCTCTTGTAGTGTCCGTCAAAAAGTGTATCAATCATGGTCATTGGACCAGGCAACGCCCATTTAATTGGCTGACTGGTTTGGCTGCGTAAAAATTTCGCATCGTCTACAAACACTGCTTTTTTACGAGAAACTTCACCCACAACTGAAGGTACACTTGCATCATAACGATTACGAATACGCATGGTTTCACGCTTTTCGAAATCTACACCTTCAAGATGTTCAATAAACGTGGTTACAAAGTGCTGACGGGTTTGCTCACCATCACTCACGATATCGATACCTGCAGTGACTTGCTCATGTAATGATAATTTCAAAGCATCACGTTTAGCTTCTAATAATTCTTCGCCTTCAAGCTTCCATGCAGACCATAATTTTTCAGGTTCAGCTAACCAAGACGGTTTTGGCAAGCTACCCGCAGTTGAAGTTGGGAGTAAAAGTTTCGGTTGTGTAAGCGCCATGTCTAATCTTCTTTCTCTAAAATTCGTCAGTCTGTGTGTCAATTCGATGTCTTAAGCAGCTGTTTCGACCTTAAAGTTTGCTGCCCATTCATTTAAAATATCTTGATATGGTTTGATGAAGTTTTCTTCTGTCCATTTACCTTGCTTAACCGCTAACTCACCACGTTCCACACGGTCATAGACCACACGTGTAAGTGAATAATCGCCATAGCTCAAGCTTGGTTGATACTCCACACCTGCCGGAGAGTTGGTGTTGTAAATTTCAGGACGATAAATTTTTTGGAAGCTTTCCATGGTTGCAATCGCGCTGATCAATTCAAAATCAGTATAATCACGGACTAAGTCGCCAGCGAAATAGAATGCTAATGGTGCATTACCACCTTCCGGTCTGAAGTAACGTACACGTAAGCCCATTTTGGCGAAATATTCATCGGTACGTGAATATTCATCATTGGTATATTCCTCACCTAAAATAGGATGTACGTTTGCCGTACGGTAATAGGTTTTAGAGGTTGAAACGCTTAAACAAATCACAGGTGGCTTGGTAAATTCTGCCTTAAATACATCTGAATTCACCAAATGTTGATACAATTTACCATGTAGATCTCCAAAATCTTCAGGTTTTTCACCTACACCACAACCCAATTGAGGCAATACTACGCTGAAGTCGTAATCACGCACATAAGATGAGAAGCTATTGCCGATCATGCCTTCAATACGCTCCCCTGTTTTATGGTCAATCACTACACTTTTCAGTGTTTCAATAAATGGGAAAGTTTGACCATTACCTTCGATATCAATTTCAGCAGAAATGATGTCAATCTCAAGTGAATAGCGATCACCTTTCGGGTTATCAACGGTTGCCAAGCTATTAAAACGGTTGTTGATCATCGCAAGGGTACGACGCAAGTTTTCTTCACGACTTTCCCCACGTGCCAAATTGGCAAAGTTTGTGGTTAAACGTGTGCTTTCTGCTGGTGTATAATTCTCATCAAAACGGATACGTTTAATTGAACACTCAAATGCTGTACTCATGGAGATTGCCACCTAAAAATTTTATAAAAAGCTAAATTTCTGAATGGCTTTATTTAAACGTGAATAAGAAAGTGAGTAAAACGATATAAATTCAGCTTAAGATGAGAAATACTCATCTTAATAAATTAAAGATTCTGAGGATTTTTAGTTATTCAGTAAGTTAAGCGGCTATCTAAAATCTTTATCTGAAATTAATAATGTTTTTTGCAACTCTACCAAAGATAATAAATCTCCAACTATCAAGTATGTGTAAATAACATAATGATCAGCTTCTTGCCTAGAAGTAATAATATCATGAGAACCTTTCTGAGCAGCTTTGAAAATAGTATCTAACCGCTCGCCCAAATATTTCATCTGTGAACCAACGATTTCCTCAAATCTTTTAGAGTCTGACTGCTCATCAACATATGCAATAATTCGATTTATATAATTATCCACACCTAATTTAATAATTTTAGTTTTATCATTGTCTAAATTAATAGTCTTATCCTCTCTAGCAGGATAAATCACATCAGCAGTATCTTGAAATATTTGCCTACAACTATGAACAGCATTTGACCAATCCTCTGAATTTTCGGACGTTAAATTCTCATAAACAGATGCAAATTTTTGTGCTGATAATGGTACTAAATCTCCAATTTTTCCGTCTACAAACTTTCTTGTTCTAGAAAAAATATCTGACGTAATTTTTGAATATTTTAGCTCATAATATTTATTAGACGCATATTCGTATACAAAAGGTTGTCGTTTAATTAGAAATTGAGAGTTCGTGCTAATACCATCTCTTAAACTCTTTCTTTCTAAAAAATTACTAGGGCGTGGCCTCATTTGAAGAATTGGTTTTAAATACTTATAATCCTCTTTTAAGCTCTTTTCATTTCTATATTTTTTCAATGGCACGTACTCTTCTCACTGATGATATTTGGCAGCAAATCCAGGATACTATGCGATTACATGGTTGTTACTGTTCAAAAAACAGTAGAAATATCATGGAAGCCATCTTATGGAAACTGCGCACAGGCGCCATATGGCGCGATATTCCTCAAGAATTTTGCCCTTGGCAAACTGCTTACAATCGCTTTAATCGCTGGGCAAGTAAGGGATTATGGGATAAATTTTTTTTAGATTACGAGGCGTCTTGGATCAAGAATGGGTATTCATTGACAGAAGCTACATACGCGTGCATCAACATGCAAGTGGAGCTCGGTATGGTTTCGAAAGAGCAATTGGACAATCACGCGGTGGACAAACAACAAAAATACATCTTGCAACCGACGCGAATGGATTACCGATTGATTTTAAAATCACTGGGGGTGACGTCCACGACAGTCAAGTTGCAAAACAACTGACTGATATTGTAGGCGAGGCAACATATTTCATTGCTGACAAGGGATATGATGCTGAGCACATTCGAATATGTGCTAAGAACAAGAATATGATTCCTATTATTCCATTGAGATCAAACAGTAAGAGATCGAATAAAGAATTTGATAAATATCTATATAAATTAAGATATTTAGTTGAAAACGCTTTTGTGAGATCAAAACATTTCCGTGCTATTGCAAACTCGATTTGATAAACTAGCACGCAATCATAAATCTATGCGTATAGCCTGCATATTTATTTGGTGCAAAGCCAAATGAGGACACGCCTTAATAATTTCTTCACTTAATTTTAAAGCTTCATACAATGATTCTTGATTAACTTGCAATGTTCTAATTCCAAAGCATTATTGTAGTTATTCTCTTATATAATTTAGTTCTTATTAAATTTCAATTAGTGAATTTCTTTCATCTTAACCTTAGAAAATATCAGTATATCAGATCTTTACTATCTAATTAAATCGTTAAAATATAGGGTTTAGATTTAAACCCATATAACTATGTCAAACAAACTTGAACGTCAGAAATTGACTCTCCCAGCAGGTCATGACAAGCTTCTGCTTCACTCCTGCTGTGCACCATGCTCGGGTGAAGTGATGGAAACCCTAATTGAATCAGGCATCGACTTTTCGATCTTTTTTTATAATCCCAATATTCACCCTGTCAAGGAATATGAAATCCGTAAGGAAGAAAATATTCGCTTTGCAGAAAAACATAATATTCCTTTTATTGACTGTGATTACGATACAGACAATTGGTTTGCACGTGCCAAAGGCATGGAAAATGAGCCAGAGAAAGGTATTCGCTGTACCATGTGTTTTGATATGCGCTTTGAACGGACTGCCCTTTATGCAGCTGAAAATGGCTTCAGCCTAATTAGTAGCTCATTGGGTATTTCTCGTTGGAAAGATATGAAGCAGATCAATGATTGTGGGCATCGTTCTGCTTCACATTATGAAGGTATCACCTATTGGGACTACAACTGGCGTAAAAATGGTGGTGCTGTTCGTATGCTTGAAATCAGCAAGAAGGAAGAATTCTACCAACAAGAATATTGTGGCTGTGTATACTCCTTACGTGATACCAACCGTTGGCGTATGAGCCAAGGTCGTGATCGCATCAAATTGGGCGTGAAATTTTATTCGAATGCCATGGATGATGAAAGCTAAGCTTCAGTCGCCAGATACCAATTTTTCCAGGAACTGGTTCCACGGACTTCAATGGGTACAGTTGGAATCAGTTTTTCTTTTAGAACGTCAGTCTGTCCCACGGCTTTGGCAAGTCGGGCTTTCACAGAATGAATGCATTCACGATCTCCAAACTCACAGCGATCCAATGTCGTACCACCACAAGGACCATTCGCCAATCCTTTGGGGCAAGTTTCAGGGCAAATATATAAAGTATCTCCTAACCTACATTGACCACAACTTTCACAACCCACAACCCCTTGCTTAGAGATAAATTCAGTTTTTAACAATGCTTTTGCTGCAGGAGTATTTTCCCAGAGTGAGGCTTTAAAAATAAAATGCCCCACACCTTTGGCAATTTTGGACTCAAATAGAGCCTTGTGCATGAAATGCAATTGCTGATATTTAATAAGCTGGCTAGAGGATGGTTGGCGGGAATAATAAGCTAATTCTGGCACGAGTTCCTTTTTAGTCTCCACTTGCCACAGTGCATTCCAGAGTGCTTCGAGTTCCTGTAAACCATAATGTCGATATTGTTCAATATATTTTTCTAAAAGCTTTTGCTCTTCAGGCTTATGGCATGCTGAAAGATGCACACCTGCAAAACCCAAATACTTACACATCAATATTTGTATAGCACAACGTTTATAAGCATTCTCAGTTCGTCCATCCTGTTTTTCCTGAGCCAACACTCGTAACATGTGTGGTGTAATCACAATTCCTGCGATCTTATGTTTCACCATAAAACTGGCACGTGCCAAACTAAGTGGCATAACACAAGCAAGTATATTTTGTGGGTATCGATGACGATTTAAAAAAGCCTTGGCTTGTTTTAAAGCCTCCATATCGTAACCCAATTGGGTAACGATAAAGTCTGCTCCTGCTTTAATCTTTTTGTGAAGTTTTAAATATTGTGCATCACGTTCAGCTTCAGCATATTTGAAGGGATTAAAAGCTACACCAATATGAAATCCACCATAACACTTTGCGGCCATGACCGCATTTACAGACTCTAAATATCGGGTGCGATTCGTTCCATCTTGACCATTTGTATGCCCTTTTAACTTATCACCTGTGAGAAGCAGTAAATTTTTTTGTCCCGAAGCTTGAGTTAATTTTAAGAAGGTCTCAAAATCAGTAATATCCCGACCTTTCCCTGAATAATGGATGATTTTTTCCACTGATGAAGGAAATGTCTTCGCACATTCAAGTGGTGGCAAATCACTATCGGCATGCACTCGATCTGCCAAAGTGATCGCACATGGAAATTCTGCTAAAGACATTGGTATAGCAATGCCCTTAGCAGAACTTAAATATTCCAACAAAATACAAAACTGATTGTGCTTAAAATGGGAAGCAAGCTGTGACATAAAATAAAGTTCAAATAAAAATGATTAAAGCAGGTCGCTATTATATTCGACCTAACAGAATCAGCCCGATTAATCTTAAACAGGCTGATATAGAAAATTTTAGTCAACAATTATGCAATGAATCTATTCACTACATTCAATCAGGCAACTTTCTCATGAGATTCTCGCTCTAATGTGAAATGAAATGCCTATTTTTCAAGAATATTTGATACGACTTAATGAAGTTCTCTTCTATCCATTTACCTTGCTTAAGATTCAATCGAACACGTTCAACACCGTCATAAACTTTAAGAGTTAAGAGAAATCATTAGATAATGATTTATGGCGGTGAATAGGTTGGTGCAACAAAGCCTATTCTAATTAAAACTTGGATTTCATAACCATTAATTTACAAGACCTCTTGCGAAAGTATCGTTTTGCCTAATTTTTGAATTGGCTAAAACCTTATTAAATGTAGCTTTAGGCTGTGTAAATCTTGACTAACGCAAGAGGTCTACAGTACAACTATCAATAAAATCGCCCCACCATTGCATCATTTCCATACGCTGATTAAAATATTCTGCATGATTATAACTTGCACGGGTTTTATTTTTATCAGTATGAGATAGCTGTGCTTCAATCCAATTTGATTGAAATAAACCGGATTCATTTAATATGGTACTAAATGTCGATCGTAATCCATGAGAAGTTAATTCATTTTTAGTATATCCCATTTTTCTGATAATCAAGTTCAGCGTATTAAAATGAATAGGTTTATTATTATTTCGGGGACTAGAAAACACATATTTTTCGCCATGAGACCAAACGAGTGCTGATTTCACAACTTCAAGTGCTTGATCAGATAGTGGAACAAAAAAATCAGGGATATCATGACCTAAAATAACCTTTCTTCTATATTGTTTAATATGTAAGGCTGGTATTTTCCATATTTTTTTATCTAGATCGAAGTGATGTGGTTCGCAAAGCAATAATTCTCCACCACGGACGCCTGTATATAATTTAAATAATAGGGCTTTTTTAATAATAGGATCTGTATTAACCTGCTTTAATCTAGCTAAGAATCTAGATAGTTCATCTGAGTTTAAATACGGATAATTTTTTTTAATTTTATTATTGATTAATATTTTATGAAGACCATGGGCAATATTATATTCGCAGTAACCCATTGCTACAGCATAATCATAAATCTGATTTAAATAACTATAGGCTTTCTTTACAGGTTCTTTTACATTTCTAGATTCTATATTTTTAATAATCTTAACTAGATCATATCTTTTAACTTCAATAAATGGCATTAGTCCAATATTTGGATAAACATCCTGATCTAAACATTTTTTTGCGAGCTGAATTACACCGCATCGTGGTTCATCTTCAAAGGAATTTTTAATTTTAAATTCTAACCATTCTTCACAAATATCCTGAAAAGTTTTGATGTATTTTTTATGCAGTGGTTTATTTTCATAATTATTAAATTTATATTCATCCCGGACTGATCTGGCCTCTTTCAAGGACATTACAGGATATTCACCCAACTTCATGCGAGGACGTTTATTTGTCCCTGTAAGTGAATAGCGGTAACTCCAAGATTTACGCCCGTTTGGTTCTACTTTCAAACTTAAGCCATCATCATCTGCCAGAAAATAGATTTTTTCCTTTGGTTTAGCTTGACGTACCTTAATTTCAGTAAGACTCATGAATTTTTAACCTAACCACAAATGGCACTGCTCAATTCAATTATAGCAAATTTAAGCGATATTCATATGATGCGTATCATACGCATCACATATTTTTATAAGTAATTGTTAAATAAAATTTATATTTAGATTGGTTATTCCCTAGTAACCAATTAATTAACCATTGATTTTGCAAGTCTTAAATTGGCATTTGAAGTGCAACCCCATGTTATGACTATTCACATTTCTGCTCCATGATTCATGGTTACTTATTAGTTATGTTATTATGTCAAGAGCGATACAAGAATTAGGGTAACCTTATTATGGAAATAGCGAATACGAAATTACTAGCTGGCGCTTTGATAACCCTAACTTTAACTATAGTTAGCCCTGTCGTACTTGCAAATGATAACAATGATATACGGAAGACTATTGTAGTTAAGTTTGCTAAAAAAGCTTACTCTGCAAATTATTACGGAAGGATAGATGGATACAAGTATGATTCCTACAAATTTTATGCTAAAAAAGGGCAAAAGTTAAAAGTGAAGTTGACTGGAGGAAATGTTGAAGCTTACTTATGGGGTAATCAATTAAAAGACTCCATCAATCTTGGAGAATATTCTCCAGAGCTTGATGATAATGGTATTTATATTTTACCTGCTTCAGGTGAGTATGAAATTAGAGTATTACAACCTAGATCACAGGCAAGAAAAGATAAAAAACCTCAATACTGGATGAGTATTGACATTAAATAAAGACTTGCTAGATTTTTTTAAGATTTTATAACAGGGTTCAAAAACTATTGCCAGTTAAACGGGGCGTGATTTTTATTCATATGTTTTTATATTAGTAAAAATGATATAGATACGTAACTCATAGAGATCGTTTCAATTTAACAATCTCTAAATACATCTTGTCATTGGCATGTTGAATCCGTTCATTTGAGGGGTCGTATTGCTTCTGGACTTCACCTAAGAAAGGAGTTTCTTCACATAATTCAAGTACCTTTCCATCGGTGTTTTATCTTTCAAAGCTGAATGTGGTCTCATCCAGTTATAGTAATGCTGCCATTCTGCCAGTTTGCTCTGAATTTCCTCTGAATCGATATCTACAGTAGCGTAGAACTCAGATTCATCAGTCTTTTGTGAGCGCTACCTTGCCATTCAGATGAGGTGAACCCGGTTTATTCGGCCTAAATTTGATCCCATACTGCATCATTTTTTCTGTACTTTTTCAGCAAAGAATTCTCGTCCACGATCGGTCCGTATTCGCTGTATGGGAAAAGGCATTTATTCAATTACACAGTTAAAAAGTCGAGTGTATTCGCAGCTGTTCGGCGTTTATATATCCTTAAAATGCGATATCGTGTGCAGTCATCGATAGATGTGTACTGATATAGTCCAGGACCCAGTTTACAGGTATCCATTTGAATTCTATCGCCTGGTAATGGACGTTCATAACAAATGTAATCCACTTTACGACGGAATTTTTTAATCGGTTTGACTTAATGGGTGGATAGTACTTTATGGATAGTCGCCAAGGACAACGAGACTCCGTGCAGCTCATTAATTCGGTTTGCAAACGTCGAGCACCAAGATTTCTAGCTGAGCGCATTTCCAATATTAAAGCTTCTAGCTCAGCATTGATTTTAGTATTTGGCGATTTCAAGGGACATTTACTATGACTACTTAATCCATCAATACCTTGTTCAGAATATCGTTTCCACCACTTGCGTAAAGTTGGTCTAGAAATACCACATCTTCGACAAACCAGGCCAGCATTATTGGTCTCTTCAAATAATTTAACCCATACGAGTCTTTGTTGAATTTCTCTGTTCATAGACACCCATTATATTGAAGTGATGTCTATGAATCACACAGATTATCATAAGGCTTTTGCAACTGTCGCACCTCATGTTTGAATTCACCCATTAACAGAGTGCGAATTAGTCCTTGATCATGTTTGACCACATTTCAAGGAATAGTGTCCAACTTTCGGTATGTAGATTATGGTGTGGGGTTCTCTTAAAGTTTAAACCTTATTATTTTACTTCAGTAATGCTGATTGGCTGGTCTTTTACAAATTCAACAACCCCTTCACCACGTTTAAAGTGAATTGAAACTCCATTATTATTAGCTAAACGAATACCACTACCAGCAACTGTTTGCTTTAAACGATATACCATGCCTGAGTTATCAGTCATTAAAGCAGTTTCAAAGTTATCCGATGATTTCAGAAAAATTAATAAACCATTTGGACCAGAAAATTTAAGGACCTGCGTATCAGCTGAAGTATTGCTTGTAGCCTTATCTTGTAAAGTTTCAGTCTTTGGACTCGAAGTACACCCAGTCATTGCTAAAACTAACAAAGTTAAACTTAGAAAATATTTCATTTAACTACCTTTTTCATCTGTAAATCATAGGTGTATTTATACTAATTGTTATAATTTAACAATAAAACAGATATTACTTTTTTTTACATAAAAAATCCATAAATCGCATTTTGAACCTTACCGGATTTATCGGAAATTTTTTTATTTAAGTTAGGCCACCTGACCTAACGGGTTAATCTTATCATAGTACATTGCTTCAAACTCAAAAGGCGATACATAACCTAGTGCACTGTGTACATGCTTTTTATTAAACCAATCTACCCAATTTAATGTCGCAAGTTGTACATCTGCTAAACTTTGCCAATCTGCTTTTAAATATTCAATCATCTCTGTTTTCTATAAGCCATTCACTGTTTCAGCCAAAGCATTATCGTATGAGTCCCCGTTGTACCGATTGATGCTCGTAAATTTTCTGCTCCTAAACGATTGGTATAGCGAATGGAAAGGTATTGAACACCTCTATGGGAATGATGAATCACATTCCTTGGCATACCTCAATCGTGCAATGCTTGCTCCAGTGCATCGAGCACCATATCTGTATTCATACGTGTTGATACTTTCCATCCAACAATTGCTCGTGAGAACACATCAATAATAAAGGCGGTATAGACCCAACCTGAATTTGTTTGAATATACGTAAAGTCACTCACCTGAGATACCGTCTTGGTAGTCAATCAATAATTGAACCGCTCTATCTCTGATTTCAGGGGTATATTTTACTTTTTTCATCGGAACACTACGCTTCGCTACGTCGTGCGAAGCAATGCTTCTCATCTCAGGAAAGTTGGTCTCCGACAAACCCGGTACGGTTCAATCTTGCTATTTTTGACTTTTCACACCATTTTGTTCAACTTGTACTGCGGCTTGCCAGCTAGGTAGTTGGCTTAAACCTGCTACGTAACGTTGGATATGCGGATAGTTTTCACCTTGTCCCATATGATAAACTAAAGCATGTAGTCCAAAGCCCATCATAAAGTCAGCACCGGTTAAACGGTCTGCCACTAGAAATTCTTTATCTTTTAAATATTCATTTAAATAGCTAAATACTTTATCGAACTCAACTTGAGTATAATTTTCTAGAAATACCAACTTCGTACCCTGCTTGGTTTCTATCGCATTAAACGTTTTTAACAAAAATGGCAGCATGGCAGAGCTTTCTGAGAAATGAATCCACTGTAGATAATCGACATAGGTAGGTTCATCCATATCTGGTGCTAAATGCGGCGCAAGTTGCTGAATTAATAACTCAACGATTGCGCCTGACTCTGCAATAACTTTGCCATCCCATTCCAATACTGGAGATTTCCCTAAAGGATGGATGGTTTTTAAAGATTCAGGGGCCAAATGCGTGCTTGAGTCACGATAATAGCGTATCAGCTCATAGGGCTGCTTGATTTCTTCAAGTAACCACAAAATGCGAAAAGAACGTGATTGATCTAAATGATGTAGTGTAATCATGATAATTCCTATTTTTTTAAAGTTTTACAACCACTTTGCCAAAGTTTTCGCCCTTCAACATACCATTGAAAGCATTGATCGTGTTATCTAAACCTTGCACCATATGCTCTTTATATTTGATTTTTCCGTCTTTCAACCATTCAGACATTTGCTGATAGAATTCCGGATACTGACTGCCATAATCATCAAAAATAATAAAGCCTTGCATGCGAATACGCTTTTTTAAAAGGGTGGAAATAAAGCCCGGTAAACGGTCTCGCCCTTGTGCTTGCTCGGTAGCGTTATACTGGGAAACCACACCACACACCGGTACACGTGCCGCAGAGTTAAGCAATGGCCATACCGCATCAAACACTTTACCCCCCACATTCTCATAATAAATATCAATACCGTTGGGAGCTGCTTGTTGTAATTGTTCTGTAAAATTTTCATCATGATGATTGATACAAGCATCGAAGCCGAGTTCTTCTACTGCATAACGACATTTTTCAGGCCCACCTGCGATGCCAACCACGCGACAACCTTTAATTTTGCCAATCTGTCCAACCGTAGCACCAACAGGTCCCGTTGCAGCTGCAACGACTAAAGTTTCACCGGCTTTAGGCTGACCAATGTCCAACAACCCCATATAAGCAGTAAATCCTGGCATTCCCAAAATACCCAATGCCCAAGATGGATGTTCAGGTTGCATACCTAAGCTTTGACAGGCAGACCCATTAGAAATTGCGTAGCCCTGCCAGCCATTTCCTGAAAGAACCCACTCTCCTTCTTTGAATTTTGGGTTTTTAGAGGCCACCACTTGACTGACTGTTCCACCGACCATCACTTCGCCAATTTCAACCGGTGCTGCATATGAAGGAGCATCGCTCATGCGACCACGCATATAAGGATCGAGTGACAAGTAAATGGTTTTTAACAATATCTCGCCTTGTTTAAGTTCATTGAGCTCAACTTGTTCAATACGAAAATCGCTGTGTTTTGGCTCACCCACTGGCCGTTGAGCTAAAACGATGCGTTGATTAATAACTGTTTTCACACATATAACTCCATGTTTTATTTAAAAGTATTTCTCTTCATAATCAAAAATTATGATTAAAATTTCTTTACATCCATTGTAGATGAGTTATAATAAAAAACAATACGACCGGTCTATTTTTTTACAATAGAGTAAATAATTAATATGAAGCCTACTCCTATTAAAAAGTCTGAAGCGAAGCGCTTACACATTCTTAATACCAGTTCAGACCTGATTTTGCATAAAGGTTTTACTGGTGTAGGATTACAGGAAATTTTACAGAGCTGTGAGATCCCTAAAGGCTCGTTTTATCATTATTTCCAATCCAAGGAAGCTTTCGGATGTGAATTGGTACAACATTATGTGGATAATTACCAAGTCCGTTTAAATGATGTATGGCGTAGTGATAAATCCCCTTATCAAAAGCTGATTGAGTATTTTAATTTATGGATAGAAGATCCTGAAACACAGTGTGGTTGGGCGGATAGCTGTTTAATTGTGAAACTTGCCGCAGAAGTTGCCGATCTATCTGAAGATATGCGCTCCATTATGTCCGCTGGCGTCGATGATGTAATCCAACGGATTGCTGCTTTAATTGATTTGGGAAAACAGGATCAGTCTATCCAAGCAGATACTGAGGCCTCGACGTTGGCACAAGTACTTTACCAAATGTGGTTAGGTGCAGCATTACTGAGTAAGTTGCAAAAAGATAAAACGCCATTACATCAAGCTCTGAGAGCAACTAAATTTCTATTAAAAAGCGAAGATTCATAAAAATTAAATTAAATATCAACAACATAATTAATGGTTTATGATAGCAACCCAATGATTACTTATTCATGTATTGCTATTAGATCGATTTACAATCAATGAGTATAGCGCGCAATGAATTCTCCTTCTAAAGCCCTCATGACTCGTATTTTAGTCGGATATTTAGGCTTATATCCCACACTATTACTAGTACTCACTTTATTAAAGCCAATTACTCAGCATCAAAGTTTCCCGATGATGGTGTTGATTGAAGTCATAGTATTAGTGCCAGTAACGCAACTGATTTCTTTCCCACTGGCAGGTTGGCTCATTACACAGCTAAAAAATTTTAAGAATTTGTTTTAACAAGAAATTGTGCTGGCAACAGCAATCCTAAGTCCTTATTTTGCCAACCACAAAGGTTGGCAAAATAACTCACTTAGTCGAGATTAATCTGCGTAAGCTGGATAATCAATATAGCCTTTTTCCGTCCCACCATACATAGTGCTTGCATCTACTGCATTCAATGGCCAGCCATTAGCGATGCGATCGGGTAAATCTGGATTCGCAATAAATGGGCGTCCAAATGCAATTAAATCGGCCAGTCCTGCCTCTAAAATTCGAGTCCCTCTTTCTGCCGTATATCGACCTGCATAAATAATACGACCACTGAAAGTGTCTCTGACATCTTTACGAAAATCGTGAGGAAGTTCTGGTGCATTATCCCAATCAGCTTCTGCAATAGATAGATAGGCAATCCCAACTTCTTCAAGTATTTTTATGGCTTCAATATAAGTCACATGTGGATCATCTTCAACCAACCCCATGTACACACGATCTTCCTCTGTACTTTCAAATAGTGGGGCAAAACGCACTCCTAAACGATCTGCACCAACCACCTCAGCAACTGCCTGTACTACTTCACGTAAAAAACGCAAACGATTGTTTAGTGATCCACCATATTCATCTTCACGGTGGTTACTATGTGCAGAGATAAATTGATTTACCAAATAACCATTTGCACAATGAATTTCAACTCCATCAAAACCAGCAGCCAAGGCATTGCGTGCGGCTTGAGCATAGAGTTGCACTAATTCTTTAACTTCTGCATTGCTTAAAGCACGTGGCATTGAAGGATCAGCCAAGGCACCTGCATTGGGCCCGGTCTCAATAAAGACTTTAACATTATTATCAGCCTTAATAGCCGAAGGCGCGACCGGTGATGCATGATCGGGTTGCAAAGATGTATGTGAAACACGCCCAACATGCCAAAGTTGTGCAAAAATAATACCTCCTTTAGCATGCACTGCTTCCGTCACTTTACGCCATCCAGCAATCTGTTCAGGGCTGTAAATACCTGGAGTCCAAGCATAGCCTTGACCACGTGGCTCGATTTGCGTACCTTCGGTGACCATAAATCCTGCCCCGGCACGCTGTTGATAATAGGTTGCCATCAGTTCATTTGGAATATTCCCTGGCTGAGTACTACGCGACCGCGTTAATGGTGGCAATACAATACGGTTTTTCAAAACATAAGGGCCTAAGCTTAAGTTTTGAAAAAGTTTACTGTCTTTCATTTCACTGTGTATCCAAGTCATCATGACTTAATTGATCTACATTAAATACCCATCCTTCCTGTATATAGAAAAATAAAGGAAGGAAAGCTATTCACTCAGGCCCCTCACCATTAAGTGACGGTTATTTTGCTTATTGAGCCAGTTGCTCAGAGTTAGAAGTTTATTCACTACTAAGCACCACAACAGGCACTAGCTACTCTTTATTTCAACAATTGAAGTAATGCTGAGGCAGTTGCAGCAGAAGATGCTGGATTTTGTCCAGTAACCAGCAAGCCATCTACTTGAACATATACTTGCCAATCATCTACTTTAGAATAATGACCACCGTTTTCTTTAAGCATGTCTTCAACTAAAAATGGTACGATTTCAGTCAAACCTACAGCGGCCTCCTCAGTATTGGTGAAACCAGTCACTAATTTACCGCTAACTAAAGGCGCTCCATTACTCGCTTTCACATGACGAAGAACACCTGGGGCATGACACACTGCTGCAACAGGTTTGCCAGACTGAATCGCCTGTTCTATCAGAGAAATTGAAATCGGATCTTCTGCTAAATCCCACAATGGGCCATGCCCGCCTGGATAAAACACTGCATCATAATCAGCTACAGAAATTTCGCTAAGTTTATGCGTCTGTGCCAATGCTTGCATTGCAGTTGGATCAGCTTCAAAACGATGAGTGGTTTCAGTTTGTGCATCTGCTAAATTACTTTTCGGATCTAGTGGTGGCTGCCCACCTTGAGGCGACGCCAACGTAACTTCAGCACCAGAGTCAATAAAGGTGTAATACGGTGCAGCAAGTTCCTCTAGCCAGAAACCTGTTTTCTTACCAGTATTGCCAAGTTGATCATGTGAGGTTAAAACGATTAAAATTTTCATGTTATTTCTCCGATAATTTTCATGATTGAGGAGCATTGTTACAGGGTCAGAGCATGCTAGATACGCGCATTTAGCTTAGATGCTCATCTCGAGAATTTGGCGACTGATCTCTAATGAAACATTTTTATGTTCGCCTAGCTGTGTAAGATTATGTGATTTAAGTTGCGTAATGATGATCTCAATATCTGTCTCCCCCAGTCCATAATCGCTAAGACGAGTCGGCAATCCAAGTTGCTCAAAGAAGGCTCGAGTACGAGCAATAGCAGTATCAATACGTTGTTCTTCATCACCTTCGACAATCTGCCAGACACGAGCTGCATACTGTAGTAATTTTTCTCGCTTCTCTTGACGACGCACTTGTAGATTGGCCGGTAACACAATGGCCAAGGTACGAGCATGATCAATACCATGTAAAGCCGTGAGCTCATGTCCAATCAAATGGGTTGACCAATCTTGTGGTACCCCAGCTCCAATTAGCCCATTCAGTGCCATGCTAGCAGACCACATCAAATTCGCACGCGTGTCATAATCTGCTGAATCTTCAAAGATTTTCGGTCCAATCTCAATCAGAGTTTGCAATAGACCTTCGGCAAAACGATCTTGTACTTGTGCATTCACAGAGTAAGTTAAGTACTGTTCCATGACATGAATAAATGCATCGACCACGCCATTTGCTAACTGGCGCGTCGGCAAGCTAAAAGTTTTATTCGGATCGAGTACGGAAAATTGTGGAAAAACATAGGGACTGCTAAATGACAATTTGGCTTGGGTCGATTTTCTGGTGACTACCCCACCGCTATTCATTTCTGAACCAGTTGCTGGAAGGGTGAGTACACTCGCAAAAGGCAAAGCTTGGGTAATTTTAGTACCATGGGTTTCTAAAATCTCCCATGCATCCCCTGTATAATTGACTGCTGCTGCAATAAATTTAGTACCATCAATTACCGATCCACCACCGACAGCCATCAAGAAATCTATCTTTTGTTCTCGAATCAGCTCTACAGCTTTCATGAGGGTTTCATAACTCGGATTCGGCTCAATTCCGCCAAATTCATGAATTTCTCTTGCACCTAATGCTTCACGCACCTCAGCTAAAGTACCATTCTTACGTGCACTTTCACCACCAAACAACATTAATACTTTTGCTTCTGTAGGCACATAGTCATTGATTTTAGCTATTGTATCGCCACCAAAAATAATGCGGGTCGGATTATAAAAGTTAAAATTCAGCATATTTTTATCCTAGGATGATCAACTAATTGATTTGAAAAACCACCGTTATTCATCAAATAAACTTTAAAAAAATTGGACAACACTGCGGCTTTTGACTGCACCATGTGCTAACTATACATAAAAATAGACCAGTCGTCTATTTTTATAAAAATTATTTCAGCTTGGCGACTTTAGTGATGGTTAAACACATTCAGGCTTGTTCTATACCACTTTTATTATTGATGTATTTTCACGAGCGATTGTTGGATGGAAGGTATCAACATGTATAACTATTGACATGGTCGTGAACGCATTGGCTGAAACAGTGAATGGCTCATACAAAATATCAATGATTAAATATTTTAAAAGCAGATTGGCACGGTTTAACAGATGTACAAATGCGACAGTAAATTAGATAGATTGGTTCAATATAAAGCATGTAAATAGTTGCATTCGTTTATTTACCTTGCCCTGTTCTGGATATTGACCCATTTAAATGATGAGATTAAGCCAATAAATAAAGTAGCCCAACTTGAATAAAAAGCCTCTGACAAACCTCACAGGGTTAAAGTGCTGCCTTTCATTCAAAATTTCAGGCAGCACACTCATACATTTAAGCGTCGGTTTAAGCTGGTAGTTTACTCGCCAAAACATCTACTTTTTCAATAGACGGTGGCTCTGAAAATAGCTCATCGGCCTGAGCCATCAAAGCAGCTGCAACCTTGCCAGATAGATGTGCTTGGCGACCCGCCTCATCAGGAAATGCATCAAATATACCAAATGTTGTAGGTCCAAGACGTAGGCCAAACCACGCAACTGTCGCGGGTTCTTCCATCACAATAGGTAAACCGGCTTTAAGGAAAGCTTCCACTTCGTCTTCTTTACCCGGTTTAGCTTCAAGGCGGACATATAAAGCTGTTTTAAGCATGACTAAGACTCCACAATTGATTAGAATTAAAACGATTCTGACATTGCTAATGGATGCATGTCAGAAAGTTTTGTTGTATAAAAGTTAAAAAAAATTCCCATAGCTGAGCCAAAATCTGGTTTTTTTATTTCGGCATAATGCTATGAATTTATTCAAGTTAATACCATTAACATTTGAATCAGAAAATTAAGATATGAGATGATTAAATTCAATCTTAGTTATATAAGGATCAATTGATTCGCCCTTAGATTTATAAGCTGACCTCTTCATCTGGAAATTATATTGCTCAAGAGGCATTCAAGAACAACATGTACATCCTCATATCTATGAAAGTTATTTAGCTAGGAATTTGCTGTGAAACTCTAGATGTTTCTCTATAAAGCTCGCAATGAAGTAATAGCTATGGTCATACCCTTCTCTTAGGTTAAGTGTAAGAGGATATTCTTGTTCCAAACAAATATCACTAAGAAGCTTAGGCCTTAACTGTTCTTCAAGAAAATCATCAGCTGTTCCCTGATCGACTAAAAGAGGTAAATGAACTTCAGCGTTTTTGATTAATTCAATCGCATCATAGCTTTTCCATAAAGTTTCGGTTTCACCTAGGTAGTGTGTGAAAGCCTTTTTCCCCCAAGGTACTTGGCTAGGTGCAACAATTGGTGCAAAAGCAGAAATACTTTTATACAGCTCAGGGTTTTTTAAACCAATTACTAATGCACCATGACCACCCATGCTATGCCCCATAATGCTTTGGACTAGGTTGGTCGGAAAATTCAGGTCAATCAGATTTCTGAGCTCTTCCACAATATAATCATACATTTTGAAATGCTGTGACCAGGGTGCTTTTGTTGCATTTACATAGAATCCTGCGCCTTGGCCTAAATCATAATCTGCATGATCTGGTACATCCTCTCCACGTGGGCTGGTATCTGGTGCAACAATAATGACTTTATGTTCAGCCGCATACTTTTGTGCTCCGGCTTTAGTAATAAAGTTCTGTTCGTTGCAAGTCAGTCCTGATAACCAATATAAAACTGGCAACCGCTCATCTTTATCATGAGGTGGCAGATATATTGAGAATTTCATTGAACAGTTTAATGCTATTGACTGATGGCGATACACTTCTTGCGATCCACCAAAAGAAGCATGTTTCTCAATTATTTCCATAATCAATTACCTATGTTGAGCAAGACTTCATGAGAAATCGAGTAAACAAAGAGTCTGACATTCTCCACAGAGAATAGTGATAAAGATTTAAAATGTAGGCAGGTTGATTAAACCTATACACGATGCCTGCACAGTTAGATGTGTTTTACAGATAATGTGCCGTTTTAGAGGATTCCATGCATGTCATTCATGATGCACATGCATGGAATCGTATAAGGTCTGACGGAATTATTCGTAATGAATTACAGTACGAATTGACTTACCTTCATGCATTAGATCAAAGGCTTCATTGATCTGATCCAAGCCCATCGTATGTGTCACAAATGGTTCTAATTGAATTTTACCTTTCATGGCATCTTCAACCATTCCTGGAAGTTGCGTGCGACCTTTTACGCCACCAAAAGCAGAACCTAACCATTTACGACCAGTAACTAGTTGGAATGGACGGGTAGAGATTTCTTGACCTGCGCCAGCTACACCAATAATTACGGATTGTCCCCAGCCACGGTGTGCACTTTCAAGGGCTGCACGCATTACATTCACGTTGCCAATACATTCAAATGAATGATCTACACCCCAGCCAGTCATTTCGACAATGACTTGCTGGATTGGTTTATCGTAGTCTTTAGGGTTCAAGAAGTCCGTTGCACCAAACTCTTTTGCCAGCGCAAATTTATCTGGATTCATGTCAACCACAATAATACGCCCTGCTTTAGCTTGACGTGCGGCTTGTACGACTGCCAAACCAATACCACCTAAACCAAAGACCGCAACACTATCACCTTCTTGTACTTTAGCCGTGTTATGTACTGCACCGATACCCGTTGTTACCCCACAACCCAGTAAGCAGACATGTTCGTGATTGGCTTCAGGATTGATTTTAGCCAATGATACTTCTGCCACTACAGTGTATTCACTGAACGTTGAGCAGCCCATATAGTGGTAAATCGGTTGACCATTGTAGGAAAAACGAGTGGTACCATCTGGCATTACGCCTCTACCTTGAGTTTCGCGAACGGAAATACACAAGTTCGATTTTCCAGATTTACAGAATACGCACTCGCCACATTCAGCAGTGTAAAGTGGAATTACATGATCACCTGGTTTGACGCTAGTCACGCCTTCACCAACCTCAACTACAACACCAGCACCTTCATGCCCGAGAATAGCCGGAAAAACGCCTTCAGGATCATCGCCAGATAAAGTAAATGCGTCTGTATGACACACACCGGTATGGGAGATCTTGATTAATACTTCACCTTTCTTCGGTGGTGCAACATCAACCTCAACAATTTGAAGAGGTTGACCAGGACCAAACGCAACGGCAGCACGTGACTTCATGGAATAATTCCTTATACAGATCTATTTTAAATATGATTTTAGAATCTTGGCGATTTCAGCCAATTCTTCTTTTCGTTGTTGTTCTGTGGTTTCACCCGATACTAAAGTGTCTTTTAAATGAACCTCTAACATCTCATTCATTAAACCATTAATAGCACCACGCACAGAGCATATTTGTTGCAGAATTGCACCACATTCCACATTGTCTTCTAACGCTTTTTCAATCGCTTGCGTCTGACCTTTGATCTTTCTGACGCGTAGAAGAATCTTTTTTTTGTCTTCAACCTGATTAGGCATCAGACCTCCTTATTTGCTAGCATAAATACTATAGTACCCCATAGTATAAAAAAAGCAATATTTTTTATAAATCGAAAATCAAAAAGCTCTTTAGCGAAAATTTTCTATCCCTGTTTTTAGTTTTTTTAAATTAACATCATAGAACTTATGCGAAAGTCACAAAAAAAATGGGACTTTTAGCTCCCATTTTTATTTTGGCTCATGTTCTTTGTAATGCTGGGACCTTTTAGAATTATGTTTCCAACTTTTAGCCACTTTGTAGATATTTTGAATATTTCAAGCCTTGAAAATACTACCGACAGTTTAGATTAAACTGCCTTTACAGACTGTACTAGAATATTTTTAGTGAGCGGATGATATTTATTATTCATTATTTAGGAATTATTAAATCCTATAAATATCATTTATTGGATTAATTAACTTTGGTACTGTGCACATCATCCCCCAGTTAAAAATAAGGAACAATTATGAATAAGATGATGAATGCTCTTATCTTAGAAAATTTTGGTGATCATGAATTTAAACGTGTAGAACTCCCTATACCTCAACCAGAGGCTGGGCAAGTTCTAGTACGTATTCATGCTAGTGGTGTAAACCCTATTGATTATAAAATTCGTCTTGGTGAAGCACCATATGCTATGCCAGAGCTTCCTGCCGTGTTAGGAACAGATATGGCTGGGGTTGTAACTGCTATTGGTGAAGGTGTCACTCACTTCAACGTCGGAGATGAAGTTTACGGTCTGATTGGTGGCGTTCGTGGTCTTCAAGGATCTTTAGCAGAATATGTTGTAGCAGATGCTGATCTGATCGCATTAAAGCCACGCAATATCTCTATGCGCGAGGCAGCAGTACTACCATTAACGTTCCTTACCGCTTGGGAAGGTTTAGTGGATAATGCGAAGGTCCAACCAGGGCAAACTGTACTGGTTCAGGGTGGTGCTGGTGGCGTTGGTTATATGGTGGTTCAGCTTGCAAAAGCACTTGATGCAAATGTTTGGGCGACTGGTCGTACAGCTGATCAATCACTGATTTCAGAACTCGGTGCAACACCTCTCGATTACACAACAGCATCTTCCGATGACATTATTGCTGCAAGCCCTGAGAGTCAAGGTTTTAACATTGTTTACGACACTGTGGGTGGTCCAGTACTCGAAGCTTCACTTTCCATGACAACTCACTATGGCCACATTACCAGCTGTGCTGCATTTGGTAATCATAATTTAGCGAGTTCATCTCTACGGTGTGCCACAGTGTCTGGGGTATTCGTCCTAATGCCGATGTTAACAGGCAATCGCCGTGCTCATCATGGTGATATCCTTAAGATCGCGACTCGTCTCGTTGAGGAAGGTAAACTGCGTCCTATTGTTGATCCTCGTCATTTTACTCTAGACCAAGCGATTGAAGCTCATGATGCTGTTCAAGATCGCTCTGCCAATATTAAGGTCGTGATTGATGTCATTTAACGCACTTCAGGCCAAGACTTGGCGCTTCAATAGTATTGGAGATACAGATGTTCTGACATTAGAAACACTTCCTGTGGCTTTACCAGCCGCAGGAGAAGTTCTAATACAGATGAAAACGATCGGACTCAATCGGGCTGACGTAATGTTTCGGCGTGGTACTTATATTCAAAAGGCAGTATTCCCTTCTCGCCTGGGATATGAGGGAGCAGGCATAGTTCTGGCAATAGGTGAAGGTGTACGCCAATTTTCTCCAGGAGATGCAGTATCGATTCTTCCGACTGACAATCTAGCCAAATATGGGACATATGCGGACAAACTTCTGATTCCAGAAACTTTTTTAGTTCACAAACCTGATAGTCTAAGCTGGGAAGAAGCTTCTTCAATCTGGATGCAGTATTTGACGGCTTGGGGTGGTGTAATCCATGCTGGTGGAGTTTCGAAAGGCAAAACGATCTTGATCACAGCAGCTTCAAGTAGCGTAGGACTAGCTGCGATACAGATCGCTGAAGCAGCGGGTGCTAAGGTCATTGCAAGTACACAGACGATAGAGAAAAAGCAACGTTTACTGGATCTCGGTGTTAAAAATGTTATAGCCAGTGAAGATGAACCAGATTTGTATGAGGCGCTTGTTTCACGTTTAGGTGGAGAACATCTTGATGTCGCCTTCGATGCTGTAGGAGGGCCACATATTGAACAGATTGCAAAAGCGATGTCTGTGGGAGGAACGATGGTTATGCATGGTGCGCTTAGCCCGGAGATCACACCATTTCCCCTTAAAGTTGCATTACGCAAGAGCTTAACCATGCGAGGTTTTTTGTTCCTTGAGGTTCTCCATGACCCTGTTCTAAGAGAGCAAGCCAGACGATTTATTCTTAGCAGTATAGGTGCAGGATATCTTCGTCCAGTGATCGACCGTTGCTTTAACTTTGAGAACATGCATGACGCTCAGCGCTATCTTGAATCAAATCAGCAAATAGGAAAAATTGTAGTTACTCTAAATACATGATGGTCTTATCTGATTTCTACTTTCTAGAAAAAAGGTTAGTTCCTTCTGATTCAGGTTTCTATATGGCCCAGCACTTCCGCTAAGTAATCAAACAATGCTCGGATTCGCAAAGGTGTCGGGCCCCGCTGTGGACGATATAAATACAGGCGCCAAACGGGAGAGGTTTCCTCATGAAGTATCTGAATGAGCTTACCACTCCTAAGCCACGGCAAAACTAGAAATCCAGGCATGTGTCCGAATCCAACTCCAGCGAGAATAGCTTGAAATTCAGCTTCTAGATCATCTGTAATAAAACGGGGATTTGATGGCGTAAAGTTTCGACTTTCGGTGAATGTCCATGGCCAGTAACGCCCTGTTTTATGATCGACTAGTGCTGTTAGAGGGTATTTATCAAGGTCAATAATTTTTTTAGGCATTCCGACCTTATCAATTAACTCTGGCGTACCCACAGAATAAAAGTTCACTTTAGCCAATTCCCTTGCCACATATCGAT
This sequence comes from Acinetobacter sp. NIOH-H-8, assembly GCF_046635365.1. Classification (NCBI taxonomy): domain Bacteria; kingdom Pseudomonadati; phylum Pseudomonadota; class Gammaproteobacteria; order Moraxellales; family Moraxellaceae; genus Acinetobacter; species Acinetobacter sp. NIOH-H-8. Next base: position 28,101 of record NZ_JBHDVN010000001.1, on the reverse strand, counting down.
TGTCCGGCAAAAATCCAAATCTGATCCCGATATCTATCCGCTCATCGATCACATCCGAGTGTGAATCTGTTAGCACACAATCCACGACAATATCTGGATAACGTGTGGCAAATTCTGCTAGTGCAGGTACTACCAATTTACGCCCTAACACAGACGACACAGTAAGACGGACAGTCCCACGCATTTCATCTCGTTTTTCCTTGGTGTCTTTTACAAACAAAGCATCGATCGATCCCACCGCAAAACGTGCTTGCTTTGCCAAACGCTCACCATCAGCAGTAATTTTAATTTGTCGAGTACTCCTGTAAAACAGAATCTCTCCACGCTGCGCTTCTAGCTCCTTTATTGCCCGTGTCACTACCTGTGGGGAAATACCCAGCTGAGTTGCTGCCTCTTTAAAATTTCGAGACTCTGCTGCGACACAAAAGATACGCATCATTTCCAATTTGTTATGCATGTCCAATCCTGTGTTATGGCAATTATTCCGTAAATAGGAATTCTGAAAGATAATATTATTCATTTATTATATATAACAAGGCTGTGATACTTAACCCATCAAATATGATTGACAGATAGGTTGAAGGTTACTTGTATGAATAATATCGAAAATAAAGTTGTTGTTATCACTGGTGCAAGTAGTGGTTTAGGTGAAGCTACTGCTCGCTTCCTTGCTAAAAAAGGTGCAAAGGTTGTACTTGGTGCTAGACGTACTGAAAAATTAGAGGCTATTGTTCACGACATTCGTGCAGAAGGTGGTCAAGCTGAATTTATTGGTATGGATATAACCAAACCACAGGAAGTACAAGCACTTATTGAAAAGGCATTAAGCGCATTTGGTCAAATCGATGTATTGGTAAACAATGCTGGATTAATGTCTATTGCACCATTAAGTGAGCTAAAAGTTGATGAATGGGATCGTATGATCGACATCAATATTAAAGGTGTTCTTTATGGTATAGCAGCTACCCTACCTGTTTTCCAAAAACAAAACTTTGGACACTTTATTAATCTCGCATCTGTTGCAGGGATAAAAGTATTTAGTCCAGGAGGTACTGTTTATAGCGGTACTAAGTTTGCTGTAAGAGCCATCTCTGAAGGACTTCGTCATGAAGTTGGGGGAACAATTAGAACGACTACTATTGAGCCTGGTGCAATTGAGTCAGAACTAAAATTCGGTTCTTCTCATAAAGAAAGTTCAGAGTTTGTTACTGATTTCTACAAACAAGCCATACCAGCTGACTCAGTCGCTCGAGCAATTGCTTATGCAATTGAACAGCCTGCGGATGTAGATATTAATGAAATTGTTTTACGCCCAACGAGCCAAGAGTTTTAATTATTGAATAACAAAAAATGGGAGCACCTCGCTCCCATTTTTACTATATTTTTTTAAAGTTGAGGACAAATTTATGAAAGCCGTATCGTATGTTATAAATAACCATGATGATTTTAAAAATTCATTGGTAGATATTGAAAAAGCGAAGCCTACGCTTAAGGAGCGTGATGTACTGGTAAAAGTTCAGGCAATCTCTGTGAATCCAGTTGATACCAAAGTGAGAAAAAATTCGTCTGAAGCAAATAATCGTATTTTAGGTTGGGATGCCGTTGGGGAAATTATCGAAGTTGGCTCAAAAGTTACCTCGTTTAAAGTAGGAGATTCTGTTTGGTATGCTGGCGATTTAACCCGAGATGGTAGTAATGCTGAGTTTCAAGCAGTCGATGAACGAATTATCAGTCTTAAACCAATTACAGTATCTAATGCAGAAGCAGCAGCATTGCCATTAACTGCAATAACGGCATGGGAAATGCTGTTTGATCGGTTTCAAATTTCAGAAACAGAAGTTGGCAGTATTTTAATTATTGGTGGTGCAGGTGGTGTAGGATCAATCGCTATCCAACTCCTAAAAGCAAAAACAAATCTGACTGTTATAGCAACAGCTTCACGTGAAGAAACGAAATCTTGGGTGGAATCACTGGGTGCCGACCATGTCATCGACCATAGCAAAGATTTAAACGAACAAATCGAAGCACTAGGCATTGAAAAACCAAAATACGTATTCTCTACAAATTATACAGAAACATATACCAAGCAAATAGTTTCTCTGATTGCACCACAAGGCAAGCTTGGATTGATCGATGATCCACAAACATTTGATATTATGCCGTTTAAGACTAAATCTATTTCTATCCATTGGGAGTTGATGTTCACCCGTTCAATGTATGAAACCGATGATATTGAAAAGCAAGGTGATCTATTGCAACAGGTTGCCCAATTAGTTGACCAGCAAAAAATTAGAAGTACCCTCAACCAAAATCTAGGCAAAATTAACGCTGCAAACTTGGAGAAGGCGCATAAGTTGTTTGAATCAGGTAAGTCAAAAGGCAAAATTGTACTAGAAAACTTCTAAAACAAATTCAAGGTGAAATAATGACTATTTCAATAATTGCGAACTTTAAGGCAAAGTCAGATCAAAAAGAGACGTTAGAAGCGCTTTTAAAAAGTGTAATAGAGCCTACGCTTCACGAAGAAGGGTGCTTGAAATATGAGCTTTATATTAGCGAAAATGACTCGAGTAGATATTTCTTCTTAGAAGAATGGCGTAGCAGAGAGGATTTAGATATCCATATAGCGTCTGATTATATTCAAAGTTTATTTGGTAATATCCAATCGCTCATTGAATCAAGTGATATTGTAGAAATCAAAAAAATATAGCTGTATTCGGACGTTATGATGAAGTATTCTTCAAATTAACATAGAGACTTAGAAAGTTAATATAAAAATGGGAGCTCTAAGCTCCTATTTTGTACGATTTTTTAATTTTTTAGTAGTAAACCTAGGCTTCAACAAATTATGCCCCTAAGGGGAGCCACCAATACCCTGCATTTTGACAACAATGTCATCGTTTAGAGGCAGCAAATTTACGAGCATCAGTCGGTACGACTGGTGATTCATATGATATTGCTTTGGCTGAGACTGTGAATGACTTATACAAAACAGAGGTGATTGAATACTTAAAAGCAGATTGGCGAGGTTTAGCAGATGTACAACTTGCGACACTAAACTGAGTAGATTGGTTCAATAAAGAACGTTTACATAGTGCGCTAGATTATGTGCCACCTTTTGAGTTTGTGGCCTAACTTAAATAAAAAGTCTCCGACAAACCCGGTACGGTTCAATCACATGAATAGTGCTATTTTGTAGTACCAGTATTTCAATATGATGAATCAAGGTGATATTAAAAGGCTCTCCCTTTGTATATAGAAATCAGTCCTTAAAGCTGCTTAATCAACCGTCTAACTTTCGAGGATCATATCAGGTTCGGCGGACACTTACCTGTCTACACATAGAAATTGCACCAATACCAAGTCCATCAGCGACATCTGCAAACTGTTTTTATATCAGGCATTAATTGGCTACAACCTACAGACAATTGGCGTATAAAACGATGTAGGGTTTTAATTTGAGTAAAGACTGGAATCTGGGTGGGTTGACCAGATAAATATTTTCCGTAGCCTTACCCAACGTAATCTGTACATCCAATCTTTTTAATGCCTCGAAGATCACTGCATCAGCGCCTTCTAGACAGGCTGGTATTATTTTTCTGGTCATTTGGTTTTTTCTTACTTTGGTATAAATACCATAACCCACTTTAATTAGCTCACCTTCTTGAACTAAGTTTCGCAGAGTTCTTTCAATTTGGTCATAATTTGCAATGTCATTAAAATCATAATGTCATTAAAATCATTTCGCATAAATAAGTCAGTAAAACTGCTTAACTGGCCGGCATTGTGGCCGGTGTCGGGTTTTCATCATCCAATTTAGGAAGCGAGCAAATTGCGTAAAACATAGTGCAAGATCCCACCTGCCTTAAAGTATTCCACCTCATTCAAGGTATCAATACGACACAACACCTGAAAATGGCTATATGTACCATCGGTATGTTGCACTTCTACATTCAGCATTTGATGCGGATGAATATCATCCGACAATCCTAGAATTGATAGGGTTTCATGCCCGGTCAGGTTCAAGATCTACCGGTTCTGACCCTCCACAAACTGTAAAGGTAACACCTCCATGCCGACCAGATTAGAACGGTGAATCCACTCAAAACTTTCAGCAATCACTGCTTTCACCCCCAATAGGTTGGTGCCTTTGGCCGCCCAGTCACGTGAAGAACCGGTGCCATATTCTTTCCCGGCAATAATCACGAGTGGGGTTTGTTCTGCCTGATAGCGCATTGCCGCATCATAAATCGAGAGTTTTTCTGCACTTGGAATATGCAGAGTATTGCCACCTTCCTCCCCACCCAGCATTTCGTTTTTGATGCGGATATTGGCAAAGGTGCCTCGCATCATCACCTCATGGTTGCCACGGCGGGATCCATAAGAGTTAAAGTCTTTTGCATCAACCCTCTGTTGCTGTAAATATCGTCCGGCAGGACTATCTTTTTTGATGTTGCCTGCAGGGGAAATATGGTCCGTCGTGACTGAATCTCCCAATACAGCCAAAATCCGTGCCTGTTTGATCTGCTGAATTGGTCGCACCGGCTGATCAATTTCTGCAAAAAAGGGTGGATGTCGGATATAGGTCGATTGTTCATCCCAAGTATAGGTTTGACTTTGAGGAATCTGGATCGCTTTCCACTTGGCATCACCTTCAAACACTTCCGCATATTCTTTATGGAACATCTCAGTATTCAAGTTCTGCAGTGCGGCATCAATTTCCATCTGTGTCGGCCAAATATCTTTTAAATAAACTGCTTGCCCATCAAAGCCTTCACCTATCGGCTCAGCAGTGAGATCAGTTCGAATATTCCCGACCAAACCATAGGCAACAACCAAGGGGGGAGATGCTAACCAATTGGTTTTCACCAAAGAATGCACTCGTCCTTCAAAGTTACGGTTTCCGGAAAGCACTGAGGCTACATTCAAATCGAAACATTGCACAGCTTCTTCAATCGCTTCAGGTAAAGGTCCCGAATTACCAATACAGGTGGTACAACCATAACCTACCAGGTTATAACCCAGTTGATTCAAATAAGGCGTCAACCCTGCTGCATTGAGATAATCGGTAACCACTTTGGAACCTGGAGCCAGTGAACTTTTCACCCAGGGTTTCCGCTGCAAACCTTTTTCGATTGCCTTTTTGGCCAATAGCCCTGCTGCCAACATGACACTGGGATTCGAAGTGTTAGTACAGGAGGTAATCGCTGAAATCACCACGTCACCATGCTGCAACGGATATTTTTTACCCTCAATCATACAAAAAACATTTTCATGGGGCAGGTTGGCCTGTCTCGCTTCAACAGCCGTACCTCCCCCTCCTTCATTTTCCAGACGCTCTTTTTCTTCTTTGACCGGTTTCAAGGTCAGATCCATGAAGGCATCAAAGGTTCTCGGCACTTGTGACAATAGTACACGATCCTGTGGGCGTTTCGGACCTGCCAGACTGGCTTCTACCGTCGACATATCTAAAGCCAGCGTATCTGTAAAGACGGGTTCATCCCCCGGATTGCGCCATAATCCTTGCAACTTGCTATAAGCCTCTACCAAGGCAATTCTTTCCGGCTGACGTCCTGTTAAACGTAAATAGGAAAGCGTCACCTCATCAACCGGGAAAAAGCCACAGGTAGCGCCATACTCCGGTGCCATATTGGCAATCGTGGCACGGTCCGCCAAGGGTAAATCGGCCAGGCCATCACCATAAAATTCGACAAATTTTCCAACTACGCTTTTTTGGCGCAGCATCTGGGTAATGGTCAGCACCAGATCAGTTGCTGTAATCCCTTCTTTGAGTTTACCGGTAAGCTTAAAGCCGATCACTTCCGGAATCAGCATGGAGATCGGTTGGCCTAGCATGGCCGCTTCCGCCTCAATACCACCTACCCCCCAGCCTAACACGCCTAAGCCATTGATCATGGTGGTATGTGAATCGGTACCGACCAAGGTATCAGGAAAGGCAAAGCGCTGCCCATCGACCTCATTGCTCCAGACCACTTGTGCCAGATATTCCAGATTGACTTGGTGGCAAATCCCGGTTCCTGGCGGCACCACGCGAAACTGATTGAGTGCCGCCTGTCCCCAGCGCAGAAACTGGTAGCGTTCGCCGTTGCGTTGCATCTCAATGGTAACATTCTGCTCAAAAGCTTGCGGGCTGGCAAAGTAATCGACCATCACCGAGTGATCGATGACTAAATCCACCGGTGACAACGGATTAATTTTTTCCGGATCACCGCCGGCTTTGGCCACTGCTGCACGCATTGCAGCAAGATCAACCACTGCAGGAACACCGGTAAAATCCTGCATCAGCACCCGTGCCGGACGATACTGGATTTCCTGTTCTGAAGTTCGGTCGTTAAGCCATCCTGCCAAGGCATGAATATGCTCGGTCTTCACCGTGAGCTGATCTTCAAAACGTAATAAATTTTCTAGCAAGACCTTTAAAGATTTGGGCAGCCGGGACAGGTCGCCCAACTGCACTTGCAATTTGGATAGGTTGAAAATCTGATAGTGTTCTGAACCGACGGTTAATGTTTCTAAGGTATTAAAACTATTGATATCAGTATACTTGGCCATCTAGCTTCCCTCCTGCTTGAGCTGTTATTTTTATGATCACAGTCAACCACTTCTTTACTTACTGTATGCTAACTGAGCGGTGGGTTTGTTATTATTTATTATCGGATTGCGCTAGCCAGTTAAATGCAAGGCTGCCAGGGCATTTTTCCAGAGAGTTGCCGACATTTCAAATCTGGCATCAACAACGTTTCTGCCCATCCTAAGGACATAAGCTAAATTGACCAGCGTATTACTTTGTTCTGTGTCTATAAACGTCGAAGTTTCTCTAATTCTTCGATTAAATCCAACATCATGGCTACAGCAGTAAAACTTGCATCAAAATCACGCTGTAAACGATACGCTTTTTGTGCACGTGCCACATCATCCACTAAAAAATATAAATCTGATGCATTTACGCGATTCGGCAAAATATCGTATTCAATCAGTTGCAGAATCCATTCAGGACTTTGACCACAAACTTGAGCAAAACTATTTAAATCATAACGTTGTTGCTCATCTACAACTTCTGCCTGTTGGATATCTTCTAAGACCACCTCATAATATTTAACTGTCGTCATAATTTTACTCCTTATGATGATCTCGGCTTAAATTTGGAGAATGCTGCTGCAAATGCTTCATAAGCCTGTTGTTCTTGTTCGGTTTGTGCAGGTGGTTGCACAATATCGAGGATGAGGAATAAATGCCCTGCATCTTTAGCAGGAATCCCCTGATTTTTTAAACGTAATTGTTGACCTGTTTTGGCATTTTTTGGAATTTGAATATTGAGTTGTTTACCATTGGGTAAGCTTGCCGTAATCGATTGTCCAAGTGCTGCTTCCCATGGACTAATCTTCAGATGATGATAGACATCCGCGTTTTCAGCATAAGTTGAATCTGTAGCTTTGTATTGGATTTCAATATACAGATCACCATTTTCACCCCCATGAATACCCGGTTGCCCCTGTCCGGTTAAACGAATTTTTTGCCCTGCTTTCATGCCTTTTGGAATTTTAATTTTTAAGACTTTACGCTGTACTTCTGCTTGCCCGTACGCATTGATAGTTGGAATCTGTAAAGTGACATTTTGAGTTGCACCATGGAATGCAACATCCAAATCTACTTCTAGAGTCGCGTGTTGATCATCACCTCTATAGGATGCTCGACCCTGATAACGCTGTTCATTGAAACCACCAAAACCGCCACCAAAGCGACCAAACAAGTCTTCAAACCCTGTAAAATCCTGTCCGCCCATATTTGAATAATATTGATGAGCATCCCTACCCTGGCTATTCTGTGGATGGTCTAATTCAAAATCATATTCTGCTTTTTTTTCATCATTACTTAACACATCGTAAGCAATGTTTAACTGTTGCATATGCTCTTCTGCATCAGCTTCTTTACTGACATCGGGATGATATTTTCTGGCAAGTTTACGATAAGCTTTTTTAATTTGCTCAACAGTTGCATCTCGAGGTACACCTAATATTTCATAATAATTCTTGGTCATCTCTGCCCTATTGGTGGTTTATGTTTTATTCATTATTCAATTTTTTTATAGCTAAAAAAACCTTTTAAAGATTTTTCTTGTTATAAATTATTTCTTTTACACAAGAAATAATTCTTTAAAATCATAGGATAATCTATATTTTTCTGACGACAGCCGCTAAATAATCTTGTCTTTTTTGAATTAGCCTGTTCGAAATCATGATTAGGATCAGTCTGCCTTTTGGTAGATAGCGCAAAATGGCTCATTTCAGGCGGTTATTTTTATCCTGCTGATCATGATCATTTTCGCGGCGGCTGGCGCATATGTGGTTGAAAACAAGGCGCAACCGGAAGTCTTTAGCTCCATCCCTGCATCCTGGTTGCCTAGTGATTAAAGATAATGAACAACAACTTACAGCCGAGGATATCCAACATTTAGGACAACGCTTCTGGCGCAAATCTGCTCAGCAGCACGGCCATGGTCTGGGACTGACATTAACCGCTAACCTGTTAAAACAATATGGTTATCTGCTCTCTTTTAATGCCCGACGGCCCTATGGGCTTCGCATTGAAATCAAGTGCGGCGTGTCTAAGCGTGACCTGAAAGCTTAGGAATATCCAGCCATACGGCTGTTGGAAAATACTGGGGCAGATACTCCTTTAAATATTGAATAGTATCCATCGCAATCGTTTGGTCCTGATGGTCATCAGTATGGTTAAATGCCACAGCATGAAGTGTGACTTTACGCTGTTTGAGTAGCTCCAGGCTCAGTAAAGTATGATTAATACTGCCCAGACGGCCTGAAGTTACCAGAATGACAGGATAATCGTGCGCTGCAATATAATCGATTGTCAGCATGTCCCGGGTCAGCGGCACCATTAATCCGCCTGCCCCTTCAAGCAAAACCCGGTCATAACGCTCGGCCAGTATAGTGGCTGCCTGCTGAATTTTTTCGAAATCGATTGAACGCCGATCCAGTTCAGATGCCAGATGCGGTGAGGCTGGATAGCTAAAAATTTCTGGCATGGTCAGCTTGTCATGATCTTCAGGCAGCAGTCCACACCCCATGATCATCCTGTGCTGCTCAATATCTTCTGAAACATCCACATTGCCAGTTTGAATCAGCTTTTGGGTAATGGTTCGAATCCCCTGTTCATTCCAGCTTCTGGCTAAAAAACCGGTGGCATAGGTCTTACCAATAGCGGTATCAATGCCGCTGACAAAATAGATTTTCAAACTCATAGAGCCTTCCGTGCAATCAGGTAAATGGGATGGTAAGTCAAAGGATAACCCTCTGTTTCCGGGATCTGGAATTGAGCATAATGGTGCTCGAACTGCGCAAGTGAGCTTTTGCTCCAACGAAAACCCTGAGCCGTTGCCTGCACACCGGTAGATTTCATGTGTTTTAACACATCTCTAGGCTGGGCAAAGTTGAGTTGGATCCGTTCTTCATTTGCCATCAGCAGTTCAAAGCCCTGTGCCTGCAAGATATTTGCTACAGTTTCCAGTGGTAAATAATCCAGACCCTGTCCTGTTAATGCTTTAATTTCTTTTAAATTGTCTTCTGCATAACTGGCAAAACAGAAGTATCCTGATGGGTTCAAGGCATTGGCCACTTTTCGGATTAAGGCTGGTAGCTCCTGAATCCACTGCAAGGCTGAACAGGACACCACCAAGTCTAAAGACTGCGGTAATGGCAACTGTTCGATATCGCCTATACCCCAGATGAATTGCTCAGTTTCAGGAAAATGCTGTTTCACTTCAGGATAAAGATCATTTAAAAACAACTGATCAACCCCATAATGCTGTAAAAAAGCATGGCTAAACAGACCTGAACCACAACCAATTTCTAGCGCACGTTGCATATGTGGTTGGGGAATAGACTGTTGCATTAAATGAAGTAAATGTTGAGCGACATGGTGCTGTGCTACGGCATGCTGATCATAACTGTGCTGAGCCTGAGCAAATCGTTGTGCAATCAGTGTGTTGTTCATGGCTGATACTGCTCCAGTACACTAAAACAGTGCTGAATTTCCTGATTCTTTATTCCGTGATGCAAACATATCCGCAGTCGTGACGAGTTTTTGGGAACAGTGGGTGGACGTACAGGCAATACATAAAAACCATAATCTTGCAAATAGGCTGCTGAAGCTACGGTCTGATGCGTATCTCCAATAATGACCGGAATAATCTGGGAACTTGACGGACAGTCATAACCCAGATTTTTTACTGCCTGCTGACTGTATTGTGATAATGCAGTTAACGATTGACGTTCTGCCTGTAAGCCCTGTTGATACTGAAAGATAAAATTTGTCCAAGCCATACAGATGGGAGGTTGGGCCGTACTGAAAATGAGCGGGCGCATTGAATTAATCAAATATTCCCGGATTATCGGTTCGCAGACCAAATAGCCACCAACCGAAGCAAGCGCTTTACCAAAGGTACCTACCAGGAAGTCGATATCCTCTATCACATTATATTGCTCGGCACAGCCCAGTCCACGTAAACCGCGTACGCCTACCGCATGCGCTTCATCAACATACAGCATGACTTTAGGATGCTGTTTTTTTAGCGCCACCAAAGCAGTTAAATCGGTTTCATCCCCATCCATACTAAAAATGGATTCTGTGACGACAATGATACGTTCAATCGACTCATCTGAATGATATTTCAATAAAAGTTGTGCCAAGTGATCTAAATCATTATGCCGATATCGCACATAATTCGCTTTAGATAAACGGATACCATCAATCATACTGGCATGAACCAGTTTATCAGCAATGATTTGGGTTTTACTGTCTGCAAGCACAGGTAAAATCCCGATATTCATATGATAGCCGCTATTAAACAGCAGTACCACACGGCCAAAGGCTTGCGACATGTTATGTTCAAGCTGTTCATAAGCGGGAAAATTTCCAGTCAGCAATCGGGAGGAACTGGCACTCATCTGCCGTTCAGAAACAGGAGTCATGTCAAAAAATGCTTCCCGTAAATCCACTTGGCTGGCAAGACCCAGATAATCATTCGATGCCAGATTCAACATGGTTTTGCCGTTGAGTTCAAAATAGGCAGCACTGGTAATGTTGGATTTAAACTCGCGGTATTGCCCTTGTTGCTTTAATACATCAAGTTGCTGTGCAAAATGTTCGAGGTGATTCATGCTGCAAGCTCCAGGTGCTGAATCATAGCGATCATATGTTCCAGCAATGTCTGCAATTCGGCTGTAGAAATAATAAAAGGTGGCATGACATACACCATTCTGCCAAATGGACGAATCCATACACCACGACGAACACATTCTGCCTGGAATTCAGCTAGATTCACTGCCTGATGCAGCTCAACCACGCCAATTGCCCCAAGCACCCGCACATCTTTGACTACAGGATGCCCATCTAAAACATACAAAGTACTTAATTGCTGTTCAATACGCTGGATATTGGCTTGCCAGTCCTGTGCCAGTAAAAGCTGGATACTTTTTACTGCAACTGCACACGCCAACGGATTGGCCATAAAGGTCGGGCCGTGCATAAAAACGCCCGCTTCCCCCCGAGAAATGGTCTCTGCAACCTGCCTGGTGGTGAGCGTAGCAGACAAAGTCATATAGCCACCGGTCAGGGCTTTACCTAAACAAAGTATGTCAGGGATGATATCGGCATGCTCATAGGCAAATAGCTTACCAGTGCGTCCAAAACCTGTCGCAATCTCATCCAGAATCAGGAGTATATCGTATTGCTTACACAAAGCTTTGGCTTGGCGTAAGTATTCAGGATGATAAAAACGCATCCCTCCCGCACCCTGAACAATCGGCTCAATAATCATGGCTGCAATCTGCTCATGCTTTTCTGCCATTAACTGTTTCAGTGGCTGGATATCCTGCTCCTGCCATTCGCCATTGAAGCGACTTTCAGGTGCAGGAACAAAATATCGATTAGGCAGGCTTGAACCGAAGATTTGATGCATACCCGTGACGGGATCGCAAACTGACATCGCGTTCCATGTATCACCATGGTAGCCCGAACGTGTCGTGACAAAATTACTTTTTTCCGGTTGACCTTGGGCATGCCAATATTGCACCGCCATTTTCAAGGCAACTTCTACAGCAACCGAACCGGAATCAGCAAAAAAGACTTTATCAAGCTCAGATGCCGTAATCTCCAGCAGGGTTTTCGCAAGTTCAATGGCAGGCTGATGGGTCAATCCACCAAACATCACATGTGACATCTTATTCAGCTGCTCAATGGCGGCCTGATTCAGCTCAGGATGACTGTAGCCATGAATCGTACACCACCAGGAGGACATACCATCAATCAGCGCCCTGCCATCTTCCAGATAGATCTGGGCGCCGCTGGCGCTAGCGACCGGATAACAGGGCAAGGGTGCAGTCATTGAGGTATAGGGATGCCAAATATGCTCTTGATCAAAAGCGTCAAACACAAAATTCATCCTGAAAAATTGTGGAAATATCGATCTTAGCCTGCTCAGTTGAAAATGCAAATGACTGAACTCCCTATCTTGCTGAAGCAACTGATAAATCATCCAGAAAATCCAGAATAGGTGTTAGCACCAATTCTGTATCGAACAGGATAGCATCATGTGCGGCCTGGATTTCTTTGACTTTGATTAAACTTTGTTGATAAAAGACAGGTTCTATGGAAACTTGGCAAGGAACTAGTGAATCTTGGTTCGAAAATATAAACAGTATCTTCGTTGAACAGGTTTTTAAGATCTTTACCAAATCTAATTGCTTCAAAAGATAAAGATGCTTTTCTTGATGATTTAAATCAATTAAAGACAGTTGGGATTGTAAATATTTTACCCGTTGCCGTGCATCCTTCGCCCCCATACAGACGAGATGACTAAAACGTTTCAATGTCGTTAACATGTCTAGTCGGGCGGCCTGGAGAAACTGTTCAAGATCAGTTTCAGGCATTGCTTGTTGCCAATCTTTATTGGCAACAAAACAAGGATTAGACATACAGGCAATGACAGGCTTTGCTACTCGTGTCTGCTGAAAGATTTCATTGGCCAAATATATGGCCAATTGTCCCCCTAAAGACCATCCCATCAAGACATCAAAAGAACTCGCCTGCCTAACTTTTTCGGCCAAAATACTTTCCACGTTAGGATCAAAAATATCCCATACTTCAACTTGATACTGTTGCCGTAACTGTTCTACAAACGGGGTTAAGACCGCTGTTCCTAGCCCCCAACCCGTAATCATCAGTATCTTCATTTTGTCTGCTCCAATAAAAAGGGACCAATTCAAGTTGAAATGATCCCTGTTTGTTACACGATTAATTAAGCAGGTTGCATCGCATCTACAGCCAATTCTTTAGCTGTTTTCTTGGCAGCTTCAGCTTTTAAGCCTAATTTAGCAAACAAGGCTTTGTCTTTACCTTCACCACTGTTCGGGGCAGTAAGCAATTTATCACCTGAAAATAATGAGTTAGCTCCAGCCATAAATGCCAGTGCCTGATCAGAGTCAGAGAGAGATTCACGACCTGCCGACAAGCGGATATAACTCTTCGGCATAATAATCCGTGCTACCGCAATAGTACGAATCCAGTCAATCACATCCAGTTTTTCAACATCGGCTAGTGGTGTGCCTTCAATAGGAACCAGCATATTTATGGGCACCGAACCCGGGTGAATCGGCATAGTCGCTAGTTCAAATAACAAACCGACTCGGTCTTGTACGCCTTCGCCCAAGCCGACAATACCGCCACTACAGACATTAATTCCGGCATTACGCACATGATCAAGCGTATTTAAGCGGTCATCAAAGCTACGTGTACTGATGACATTGGCATAATATTCACGTGAGGTATCAAGGTTGTGGTTGTAATAATCTAGCCCTGCATCTTTCAGACGTTCCGCTTGTGAGGCATTCAGCATCCCTAGGGTCATACAGGTTTCCATGCCCAGTTTCTTGACTTCCTGCACCAATTCCAGCACATACGGCATATCGCGTTCATGCGGGTTACGCCATGCTGCGCCCATGCAAAAACGGGTCGAACCGGAAGCTTTGGCCTGTTTGGCTTCAGCAATCGCCTTTTGTACTTCTACGCGTTTTTCAATTTCCAGATCAGTATCATAATGTGCAGATTGCGAACAGTATTTACAATCTTCCGGACAACGGCCCGTTTTAATTGAAAGCAGAGTACTGACCTGAACAGTATTCGGTTCAAAGTTTTGGCGATGAATTTGCTGTGCCTGAAACAGTAAATCCATTAAAGGCAAGTCATAAATTTCTTGTATTTCGGCACGTGACCAATCATTACGGATCATCTTGTCTGCATCATCTAAAATTCCATTGAGTAAATCATACGCTGTTTTTTTTATTTTTCTTTAGCGTTTTCTTTCATATTCATTGCCTGCTCAAAATAGCTTTAGTTTATCAAGCTATTTTGAAAGCTTATTTAACTCGAATCCTGCTTAAGCCGATGATTCCTTAATTTGAATTGTTGGCTTATTTTGATGAGTGAGTTGATATGCACATAGTGAGGCGTAAATTCCACTCAGAAACCCATGAAGACTACGTGCTTTACTCGTCACTAAATTATATTGCCCCTTCAATAAACTGAATAATGTTTCTATCTTATTGTGCTGTCTTAGGTGATATTCATCTGATGCACAAAGTTGAATAGCCTGCATATTCTTTCGATGATAAATAATTAAATCAATAACTTGATATTTCAATCTGATTTTTAATTCTTGGTTGATGTAACCTCGATCCCCGTAAAGTTTTGCTTCTACACCAGCAACCAATTGCTCAACCATTTTTATGTCAGCAACATGTTCATTCGATAAAGCAGAACAGGCAATTTCACCAAATTGATTCATCGCAATATGTAATTTACAGCCATAAAATCAGCCCATTGAGCTTCTACCTCGTGATGCAATTTGGACTAATGATTTATGATGCTGAATACGTTGAGTTTTACAAACTGGCAGAGTTGTTGAATCAATCCATAAATATTGTGTACCTTGGCCTTTCATCAGTGTCACATGTAAAGCGTGTAGAGCTAATTCATGCATCGGGACTAAACACTTAGATTCTTGTTTAGTAAAAAATTTCAGTATAAAAAATATACTAAATGTTAAAAAAGGAATTAGTTTTATTAGCTACATTATTGTTAAGTTCACTTTCCTTTATGGCTGTAAATGCTGAAGATAAGTCACAACGAAAATCATTAACTAATATTCTTCAGCCTGCCTCTGATTATCAATATTGTCGTCTCCAATAGGCTTTGTTGCACAAAGCTATTCTTGAAGGCTTCTTCAGCAATATAATTTCCAGATGAAGAAGCCTGCACCTAAAATCTACCGTACAACCAATTGGTCCTCGTATAACCAAGCTTTAATCAAGCGAGGAAATATTTCAATCTGGTTTGATCCCAAGACACAATAGTATGCACAGCCACAAGGCAAGCATGGACGAAATCAAACTTATTCCGATACAGCGATTCAATGCTGTTTAATGATCAAATCCCTATTCCGTCTTTCTTTGCGTATGGTCATTGGCTTTGCTCAAAGCCTGATTAAACTCTGTGGCTGAGCAGCCCCGAATATCAGTGATATTCGTACTCCACCCTCTGTAAACGACAAAAGCATATTGATATTGCGATAAGCTATCAGAAAAGTCGTGATGGGTTACACCTACTCGTCGACTCTACAGGGTTAAAATTTTTAGGTGAAGGCGAATGGAAGCATAAGAAACATCAGCCCGAATATCGTCGCCAATGGCGTAAACTTCATATTGATATAGATGCTAAGACCCTTTCAAATACGAGCAGTTCAGCTCACAACAAACAGTGTGAGTGATTCACAAGTGCTTGATGATTTGCTTAAGCAAATCCCACAAGATGAACAGATTGACTCCGTATATACCGATGGTGCTTATGATACCAAGAAATGTCGGCAGGTGATTTCGGATAGGCAAGCCCATGCTGTCATTCCGCCGAGAAAGAATGCGAAGCCTTGGAAAGATAAGAAATTGAGATCTTTAGAGAGGAATGAATTATTAAAATCAGTCAAACGGCTAGGTCGGTCACTTTGGAAAAAATGGTCTGGTTATCATCATCGAAGTTTAGTGGAAACCAAAATGCATTGCATCAAATTATTAGGCGATAAATTAACAGCAAGGAGTTTTGCTAGTCAGGTGGATGAGATTCATGCACGTGTAGCAGTTTTGAATAAATTCACAGAATTAGATCGCCCTAATACCCAAGTTGTCACTTGAATTTAGCTCAATTAGGGCAGCATTGTCTTTCAAACCTTTGTGCAACAAAGCCCTTCCCCTGATTGATATTTATTATTTAGTTTCCCAGTAATATGTTGATTCTTTTGCGACTTATTGGCCTTTTTTGCGTGTTGAGCTAAGGTTATGAACCTTAGCACTTCTCGCCCTATTGTTACACCAGAAAATTACCCCTATTCAGCAAAAGGCGGTCAATAAAATTCACGCCAAACTAAAAGTTACGCAACAGGAATCATCAACATGATATGGATTGCAGTGATCGGTCTGCTTTGGCTGAGCTGTTTTGGGTTTTATGCGGTAAGTGCAAAGCAGATCCTAAAAACCCGAAAATCTCGGTACGCTTTTTTAGCGAATTTTCCTACGTACACTAAATTCGCAGCAGGTATTTTCTTATTCGTCGCAATGGTTTTATTACGGACCCGGTTTAGCTCCAGTATCAGCTTTGTGGCTCTATGGGTATTTCTAAGCCCTGTACTGTTTATCTTTATCTTAAAAATGAATAAAGCATTTTAGTATTTATTTAAAATCAGAAAGTAGCAAACAGCCTAGTGCGCTACTTACATGCCCTTTATTGAACCAATCTACCCAGTATCTGCTAAACCTTGCCAACCTACTTTTAAATATTTCAGATTCATTATTTTGGCTAGAATCAAAAATTTAAATTGGTAGGTATTTGGTAGGTAGGATTCTTTTTAACTTCATCCAATACTCATATTACGGTGAGGGTCACCGATAAAATAATCAATGAATGGTAGAAGGAATCACGCCATGGCTTTTAAAAATATTTCAGATCAAACTAACGGTTTTTATATTCCCTGTGTTTCACTTTTTGGTCCCGGCTGTGCTAAAGAAATCGGGATAAAAGCACAAAATTTAGGTGCCAAGAAAGCGCTGATTGTAACTGATGCGGGGCTGTTTAAATTTGGTGTTGCAGATGAGATTGCAAATTATTTGAAAGAGGCGGGTGTTGACAGTTATATTTTCCCAGGCGCGGAACCCAATCCAACTGATATTAACGTGCATCATGGAGTTACAGCTTATAATGAAAATGCCTGTGATTTTATTGTATCGTTAGGTGGGGGTTCATCACATGACTGTGCCAAAGGCATTGGCCTAGTCACTGCAGGTGGCGGACATATCCGTGATTATGAAGGGATTGATAAAAGTACCGTCCCGATGACACCACTGATTGCAATCAATACTACGGCAGGGACAGCTTCGGAGATGACACGTTTCTGTATTATTACCAATACCGATACCCATGTGAAAATGGCGATTGTAGATTGGCGTTGTACACCACTCATTGCGATTGATGACCCTAAACTTATGTTGGCCAAACCTGCAGGGCTGACTGCGGCAACAGGTATGGATGCCTTGACGCATGCAGTAGAAGCCTATGTGTCTACAGCAGCAAATCCAATCACTGATGCCTGTGCAGAAAAGGCGATTACCATGATCAGCGAATGGCTTAGCCCGGCAGTGGCGAATGGGGATAATCTGGAAGCACGGGATGCCATGAGCTATGCCCAATATCTTGCCGGAATGGCCTTTAACAACGCCTCTTTAGGATATGTGCATGCGATGGCACATCAGCTCGGAGGCTTCTACAACTTGCCGCATGGTGTTTGTAATGCAATTCTGCTCCCCCATGTTTGTGAATTTAACCTGATTGCTTGTCCTGAACGTTATGCCAAAATTGCGCAATTGATGGGGGTGAATACAGAAGGCTTAACCGTAACTGAAGCAGCTTATGAAGCGATTGGCGCCATTCGTCAGCTTTCGGCTTCAATTGGTATTCCATCTGGGCTGACGGAATTGAATGTAAAAGAAGCTGACTTGGCCATCATGGCGGAAAATGCACAAAAAGATGCCTGCATGTTGACCAACCCACGTAAGGCCAATCATGCTCAAGTGGTGGATATTTTTAAAGCGGCAATGTAATGCCTTCCTGTAAGTCATCTCTCCAATCATCTGACTTACATTTTTAGCAGCCCCTGTTTCGCTTTCTAAGGAAGTATGCCAAGAGAAAGAACCCATTTTTCTGCTCTTGGCTGATCCTTCCCCCTTCTTGACATCCTCTCCCCCTTAAAAGAAGGAGATTCCTACTGCTAGACGCTTATGCCCAAGCGCAAGAATGTTCAATGCGGAATTTAAATCCCGCTGCCAGACTGTACCGCAACTCTGGCATGTCCATTCTCTTATTCTAAGATCAACCCTACCTTGCGGACTACTGCTTGATATTTGCTTGCAGCACGAGCAGATCTGGGTAGTATAGGCTTCATTGACTTCCTCAAACATTACCCCTGCGTTCTCGCATTTATACTTGAGCATTGTTTTAAGTTTTGAAAACCCTGTATCTAAAACCGATTTTGCCATTTTAGTTTTTACAAGCTTTTTAGCACTCAGGTCACCTACAATAATCAGTGCATTTTCCCTCACAAGTTGGGTACTGGCCTTGTGCAAATGGTCTTTACGACAGTTTGCAATTTTGGCGTGTAATGCACGAACACGCTTTTTATTTCTCGCTCGTTGAGCAATTCCTAATTTCTGCTCGTACTTGCGATAGAACTTGGGATTGGAAATGACTGTACCATCAGAACAGGTCGCAATATCTTTTAAGCCAAGATCAATACCAATCGCTTTCGTTACGGTTGGTTTGGCTTGCTTAGGTGAATCCACCACCAGGCAGACATACCAGCGACCACGACTATCCTCAAAAAATGAGCCTGTTTTAATGCGGTATTGGCTTAATCCGTAGCTGTCCCATAGCTTGAATTGGTGCTTACCGTATTGAACAGATCCATCAGCAGATTTGATGGCTACCTTTTTAAAGGGTATCCAACCAAGAGAGCGCCTTGCTGATTTCTTGTTACTTACACGCCATTTTAGCTTTGCTTTTTTGAATTGCTTGCGTCTTGTTACTAATTCTTCTGTCACAGCCTGAATGGTTTGACTATGTAGGTTGCATTCTTTAGATGCGCCTTTTGTGTATTTCGCTACATCGTAAGCTGATAGAAATTCACCTTTTCTTTTTAAATGTTTAAACCCTAAATCATTGACATAATTCCAGACAAAGTTTACCTCAGATGCTAATTGGTCTAGCATCTTGCAATGTTTGTCTCTTATACGTAATTTAAGTGTTTTCATGGGCTTATATTAGCTCATGTTAAATTAAAGGTGTTGATTTTAAAAAAATCCAACGACATTTCATGTCGTGTCGCTTATCTCTCTGCCCTGAAGGACAGCACTTTACACTCCATTTGATAAAATTTTAAAATCGGATTCAGGCTAAATTGATAAGCTAACCCGCAGTAAGCAAAGATGATGCTCCATATTCCAGGATTTTGCTGTTTTAGCCTTCTACCGATCGATGCTCCGGCTTTTAAAGATTTTTATATTTTAACAGGGTTTGATGGACAGGATGGGTTTTGGGCATCAGCTCAATCAGGCGTTCTACCGCATCAATAGCTTCAGGGAAATGTGCCACATGTTTCAGCAACACATCGGTTTCATTTGCTTTGAAAATAGCATCACTTAAACGTGATTCCAGACAATCGCGCCAAGCACATAAAAATGGACTTTCTGTTTTGGCCAGAAATACACCGGTACACAACTTCAAGGCGGAATCAATATATCCAGCATCCAGAGATTGCTCTGTCAGTAAAAAGTCAGCCTCTACATGCGCCAGTAATCGATAAGGTCTAGAGCCAAGCATGCCACCCAATATATCGCGCAGCTGCGACATTTCTGCTTTTAGAGTACCGATACTGACTTTACGTTCACCATATAAGGCCTGATGCAAGGTGTCCAGACTCAGACCCTGCGGGCATAAGGCTAGAATAGTCAGAATTTCAATCTGGCGAGGAGTAAGTACTAAAACTTTACCATTAAACAGTACTTGTGGCACTGTAAAAGCCCGGATAAATAAGCGCTGTTTTTGACATTCCTGCAAGGCAGACTGAATGATTGTGGCACAGCGCTCAGCAGCCAACAGTGCCAAACTATTATGCTTTTGCCAAGTGGTAGAAAGGTCAATGACACCTAAAACCTGTTTTGAATAGGGATCAATAATCGGAGCGGCGTAACAAACCCAATCATGAATCGAGGACATGTAATGTTCACTGGAAAAGACACAGCTAGATTGTTGAGTTTTTAAGGACAATGCCAGTGCATTAGTTCCGACTAGCTCTTCACGCCATTGCCCTCCTTCAATAAAGTGTACACTTTCTGCAGCACTTTGCATTTGTGGGCTAGAGGCTGCCCAAATGATGGTACTGCCGATATCTCCAACCGCCAGCACCATAGATGACTGTTCAGCAATATGTTTTAAATCCTGTGCACAATGGCGAAGTGCGTGGGCTAAAGTTGAAGAAGAGGCAGTCTTTTTTACATCTGTCAGCGGTGCTGCTAAACGACTCTTAGGGATTTCGGCCGAAGATGAACGTTGCCAAGAGCTGGCAATACTTTGTTCCAGTTGCTCTGCATGCAAGGGAGACAAACTGCTGCTTTGCCGAAACTGATCAGCATCGCGCCTTTTCTGCATCAAATCTTGTTTTGTCATCATTCCTTATTCTCACAACAATTCATGATTTACATCCGCTGTAATCGTTATTTTTTAGATGGATCGAAAAGAGTGTAAACCTGCTTCACTCCAACCTTTCTCCAACCTTATACCAGTTATGTTAATCAAATAGCGTACATAAGTACCTTATACCAAAGCTGTAGAAGCAGTTTGGTCACACGAAAATAAGCAAAGGAAATACATATGCGTTACGTCGATCCTAATCAACCTGATTCAAAAGTTCATTTTAAAGCACAATACGATAATTTCATTGGTGGCGAATGGGTCACTCCGGTCAAAGGTGAATACTTTGACAACATCTCTCCGGTAGATGGCAAAGTCTTTACCAAAGTTCCGCGTTCTTCTGTAGAAGACATTGAATTGGCCCTGGATGCAGCGCACAAAGCCAAAGAACAATGGAACAGAGCATCGCCGACCACCCGCTCCAATATTCTGTTGAAAATTGCCGACCGTCTGGAACAAAATCTGGAAATGTTGGCTGTAGCAGAAACCTGGGACAATGGAAAACCGATCCGTGAAACGCTGGCTGCCGATATTCCACTGGCCATTGACCATTTCCGTTATTTTGCCGGCTGTATCCGGGCTCAGGAAGGTGGCATTTCCGAAATTGATGAAGATACTATCGCCTACCATTTTCATGAACCGCTTGGTGTAGTCGGACAAATCATTCCCTGGAACTTCCCGATTTTGATGGCCGCCTGGAAACTCGCGCCAGCCTTGGCTGCAGGCAACTGTATTGTGCTGAAACCTGCAGAACAGACTCCGGTCAGTATTCTGGTGCTAGCTGAACTGATTCAGGACATTTTGCCGCCGGGCGTGTTGAACATCGTCAATGGCTACGGGGTCGAAGTCGGCCGTCCACTGGCGACCAATCCCCGTATTGCCAAGATTGCCTTTACCGGCTCGACTGCCGTCGGCCAAATGATAATGCAGTATGCAACTGAAAATATTATTCCGGTAACGCTGGAACTTGGCGGTAAATCACCAAACTTGTTCTTTGCCGACATTATGGATCAGGAAGACGATTATCTGGACAAAGCTCTGGAAGGCTTTGCCATGTTTGCCCTGAATCAAGGTGAAATCTGTACCTGTCCGTCCCGTGCCTTGGTACAGGAAAGTATTGCCGATGAATTTCTGGCGCGTGCAGTAGAGCGGGTGCAACGGATTAAGACTGGTCATCCGTTAGATACCGACACCATGATTGGTGCGCAAGCCTCACAGGAACAGCAGGACAAGATTCTGGGTTGTATTGCCACTGGCCGTGAAGAAGGCGCACAGATCCTGACCGGTGGTGAAGCACGTCATGAAGTGGGTCAAGGTTTCTATATTGAACCGACCATCTTTAAAGGCACCAATGACATGAAAACCTTCCAGGAAGAAATCTTCGGGCCTGTACTGGCTGTGACCACCTTCAAAGACTTCGATGATGCGATCAAGATCGCCAATGATACGATTTATGGACTCGGTGCCGGTGTCTGGTCACGCTCAGCGCATACCTCTTACCGTGCAGGCCGTGCTATTCAGGCAGGTCGGGTCTGGACCAACTGTTATCACATCTACCCTGCCCATGCGGCTTTCGGTGGTTATAAAAAATCAGGGATTGGGCGTGAGAATCACAGAATGATGCTGGATCATTATCAGCAGACTAAAAACTTGCTAGTCAGCTATTCGACCAAACCAGCCGGGTTCTTTTAAGAAGTGAAATAAAAGCGAACTTCGGTTCGCTTTGAATGTATGGTAGCTAGCTTTCACAAAATATCAGCAACATCTTCAAGCTGCGACCAATTCAAATAAAGTTTTTAGTCTATAAACACTTTTTTTAAAGGAAAGAGCATCACCTCAAATTTCTATTTGCAATAGTGTCATTTCAAGATAATTTCACTCTATAAAGATTTCGCCACATCCTCCAGCCATTTAGTGCAAGAAGAATAAAGAGAAAATAGAGTACGGCTGTTAAATACAATGATTTATGGGTGTACATACCGACATAAATCACATCTAGAACACACCACAAGCCCCAGCTTTCAATATATTTTTTTGCCGCCCAATAACTTGCCACCAAGCTAAAAGAGGCCAACATGGAATCCAACCAAGGGAGTGATGCTGTGGTGAAATGAGCAAATAAGGCGCCAATCACCAGACCGGCGACAATACCCACAATCAGGCTATATACCCAGATTTTTTTATTCAAATAGCCAATCTGCACGGTGATAGCCTGGTCATGATTTTTCTTCGACCAGCTATACCAGCCATACAGTTGCATCAAGATAAATACGGCTTGTAATGCTGCGTCTGCAAATAAATTGACACGATAAAAAATAATCATATATAAAAATACAGCGACAATATTCACCAACCAGCAGACTTTATATTGTTTGGAGGTCAGCCAGACACCTAAAACGTTTAAAATGAACGCTGCAATTTCTATATTTTCCATAGCAATATAACCTGATTAAGCAGCCAATTTAGAAGTTCAGATTGAATGACAAGGTTGCTGTACGCGGCGAACCCAAGAATAAATAATCATCACCCAAAAATTCACCTGCATCACGCCAGTATTTCTTGTTGAACAGATTATTAATATTCAAGCGCAGCAATGCATCGGTCGTATTTAGCTTAAATTGATAAGCAGCGCCTAAATCAACCACACTATAACCTGCAACTTTCGCAGCACCCTCTTTGTTGGCATATTTGCTGGAACTGTATTGACCACCTGCCAGAATAGTGAAACCTGCAATGCTCGGTACGTTATAGCGAAGATGTGTTGCGAAACGAGCTTTTGGCACGTTTTGCGCCTGATGATTACCATATTCAACCGCTTCCACATTTTCTAAACGGGCTTTGGTCAAGGCTAAAGATGAAGTTAAGGCCAGATGGTCGGTTAATGCACCATTCAGTCCTAATTCCAGGCCCTGACTATGCTGTTCGCCTTCCGCAATAAAATAGCGAAGTCCTGAAATCGGCTTGCTATATTGATTGTCCTGACGTAAATCAAAAACGGCTGCAGTCAACAGGAAATCATGGATCTGTTGTTTGAAACCAATTTCATATTGCTCTGAATAGATCGGTGCTAGAGTTTCAGCCGCATTCTCTGCAAACCAAGGCGCTGTTTTTCCATCTGACAGGCCTTTAGCATACGAGGCATAGACGGTAGTCGATTCCAAGGGGCTATAGCTGATCGCAAATTGCGGTAAAAATTTGCCTAAATCAGTATCGCGGACTTTTACCCGATCTGCATCATATGCTTGTTCATCCAGCTCGATCCATTTTCCGCCAATCAAAGTGGTCCAATGTTCATTCCATTCAATACGATCAAGAAACGTCAATGCAGTTTGTTTACTGTCTAAAGCTTTAAAATAAGGACCTAGATTTCCTTCTTCTGGGATCCTGTCGTAGGTATCTTGGTAAATATTACCAACATAGTCTTCTGAATTTATGTACTGGTTTATACCGTTGTAACGATTTCTAGATTTATCGGTGTAAGTCAAATCAAAGTTAAGGTGATGTTGTACCCAATTGGTATCAATCACCCCATCCAATTTGACTTTAAATTGATTGGTTTTAAAGGTGTCATCCGGATTACGAAAATCATAAATATCATACTCGCCAGCTTTACCAAACGTGTTACAGGAATACTCTTCCAGACAGCCTTCCCGATAATAACCATAAGCAAAGCTTGAATAGTCATCAACTCTGGATTTACTGTGTGCTGCAACGAGTCCCAGGTTCCAGTCACTATTCAAAGCATAGCTATATTTTAAACTGCTATTCAGACTATCGATCGTGACCGGTTTGCCCCAAGTCTGATAACCCAGCAATCGATCCCATTTCACATTTTCTGGGACTTTGCCATCGAGTAATTGATAACCTGGCACTGATTTTTGTTCGGAACGCTGTGCTTCAAGATCAAGTTCTACTTTGGATTGCGCTGATATCTTCCAATCCAATGCCAATGCCGCTAAATAGCGTTCACCCTCCACATGATCGACATAAGAATCCATCTGTTCATTCACCAGATTGATGCGATATCCGAATTGTTGCTCATCACCCCAAAAACCACCTAGATCAGTTGCCACTGAAAACTGTCCATGTTGATCAGCAGAGAATGTCAGGGCCTGGATATCTTTAGGTCGCTTGGTGACATAATTGACCACACCACCCGGGGTCGACATACCACTTTGAATCGCGGAAATGCCTTTTAAAATTTCCACACGTTCTTTGTTTTCAAGTGCAACATTTTGTTCACCACGAATCACATTGCCATTAATGAGGTAGCTTGACGCCAAATCGAGTGCAAAGCCACGCGAGACAAAGTTTGGATAATAGCCAATTGCAGCATAGCCCTCACCGATGGCTGCATCATTTTTTACCACATCGCTCAGCACACGAGCATGTTGTTCAGCAATGAGATCGGCAGTCAAGATAGAAACTGATGCAGGTATTTTTTGCAAATTCTCCGTACCAAAACCTTCAATATTCACTTTGGTACTCGAGTAAGGAATGCTTTGATCGGCTGTGATAACAATCGTGTCAAGCTTTTGAACATCGTCTTCAGCATAAGTCAGCGGGACTAAACACAGCTGCGACAGAATGATCATATTTAAAGATCGGATTAATACATTCTGTTTGAGTTGACGAGTGTTCATACGAAACCTTATGTCTGTGAAGTGGGTGATGATGCTGGGTTTAGAGAGAGCATTGAGAAGATTGCAATTCATCTTGAATGAGCCGGGTTAAGGTCTGGGTAAATTGTTGACCTTGTTCGCCAAAGAACCAGTCCACATGACCGATAATCCAGTCGTAATAAGCAGCATCTGCATGTTGCTGGTTTTGAGTAATCCCAACAAAATACTCCAGCTCTGAAAAAGCGAAATCCAAATGCACGATTTTCAGTAGTTCTGGCAAAATACTAAAATCTTCTTGTGGATGTACTTCAGAAAAATAAGCATGTAGAAAGGCAGTTAAACCAGCTTCATCAATCTGAATATGTGGGCTCTGCTCTAATTCCAACCAATCAATGAAATTACGTTCAATCGTCACAGCCAGATCATAAAGTGCAGAGTTTCGGTCAGATAAACCAAAATCAATTACGGCAGTAATTTCAGCTTTGGCATCCGGCGCTGACCAGAATAGATTAGAAGCGTGTAAATCGTTATGGGTCCAAATTTTGCTTGCCTGTTGCAATACAGGCTGAATACGCTGGTGAACCTGTAAGATTCGATCTAAAAAGTAAGGATCTAAATTTTTATCGGCAAAATAACGGCTTAATTCTGAACTGTTTGCAATGCGCCGTTGAATGGCTGTAATGATATTTTCACTGTCTAAAAGCTGCTGATTGGAAACCAAATAAGATGCTGATCTGCCCTGCTGTTCGGGAAAATCCTGCATCGCCATATGTAACCTTGCCAGTAATTGCCCCGCTTTCGCAGCATGTTCAGCATAGAAAAAAGGTTTCCAGGATTGCTGATCTGCATACAGATCTAAGCCGACTGCTTTTGCATAGACTTCATAGGTCCAGTCACCTAGCTCTAAAGCAGTCAGACCTTGATTTGAGCTAATCAAGGCTGCAACAGGAATTTCTTTGCTAGCTAAATGCTGAAGAACAGCATGCTCCTGTAAAATATCGCGGGCACGACGAAAGGAACAATGGCTGCGCTTAATCAAATACTGATGCGCGACTGCTTCATCCCTGATCACAAAATCCTGCTCCACCTTGACCAGAGCCGCAGATGAAAATGGCCGGGGACTATACCACAAAATCTCAAAATGACCTTGTAAACAGGAATAGTGCTGCTGCAGGCTTTGTAATTCTGGATCAGAAATATGTGCCCAGTCTTTATTTTCCCAGGCATTGCCCATACCATGACCTAAATCATTGGTAATTATGGTCATCATCACTATTCCTGAGCTAGATCATTATCTAATAATGGAAAATCATCGTTTAGGCGAACATGCAAACAGTATTTTTAAATACATTTAATATTGAAGACACGCCTTAAAATTAAGTGGTACATACCAGTATTAAATTGAAGGCAAGTTTAGCCTTATAAATATAAAAATAGAATAGATCTCTCGCATAAATCAAAAAATGATCTTCTTTTTGGTTAATATTCGAACTACAGATTTCTTAGCATTCGCGCATAATCTGCGGATGAAATATATCGATTCAAACAAGCTTTCTTATCCTCAGTTCAAGCGATAACGTAGTTTTGAAATGTACCGTAATTCATTTTCATGACTTCACTAAGTAGCTCTTTAAATCCCTGTTTATCAGCAGCAAATTCTACCAGTGATTCATTGTTCAGATCAGTAACACATGCCATGGTCGAAATGACCTGTACACTATGAGCTTTGAATAACCCTCTCAAAATTTCATTTGAATGATTTTGGTCTTTAATGAAGTTCTTTAACGGCTCAGCAGGGATTGCCCAAGTATCGAAGTCTTTCATCTGTATCTGACGAACTTCAATGTCATTGATTTTGATGCTCCGATTCGTTTCTAGAAAAAAATCATTCATATTTTTTCGCCCAGGCGGAGCTCGACCGCCCACACAAATAATGGTGGATTTCATCCATAACAATAAGGCGTTATATGGTGTTGATGCGATTTGTAGGATTTTACCGATCGCTGCTTCAACCTATTACCGGACTTTAGATCTCACAGTAAATCCAGAACATCGAGCGAAACGAGATTTACATGAGGTGCATCATGCTGAGGAGATTAAGCGAATTTGGAAAGAAAGTTCAGGTCGATACGGTGTGCGTAAGGTCTGGCAACAACTGAAACGTGAAGGCTATGTTATCGCACGTTGTACAGTTGCTCGATTGATGCAAAAGTTAGGTATACAAGGTGTTTGGCGTGGTAAGAATAAACAAACCACCCGTAACCGAGATGATCAAAAAAGAACAGATGATTTAGTGAAACGTAATTTTAATGCTGATCATCCTGACCCTTGCGAAGCAGTGCCAAGGTCGATGACTTCACGTATATTCAAACCAATTCAGGTTGGGTCTATATCGCCTTTATTATTGATGTCTTCTCACGAGCAATTGTTGGATGGAAAGTATCAACACGTATGAATACAGATATGATACTCGATGCACTTGAGCAAGCATTGCACGATCGAGGCATGCCAAAGAATGTGATTCATCATTCCGATAGAGGTGTTCAATATCTTTCTATTCGCTATACCAATCGTTTAGAAGCTGCAAATTTACGAG